>JBDTAD010000321.1:0-2508 GCA_039924815.1 Lacisediminihabitans sp. | reverse complement strand
GCATTGCGTGCGGCGGCGCCGGTGGTCGCGGGCATCCGCGATCAGGCACTGAACATTGGCTACGTGCGTAATTTAGCCGGTTGGCTAGGGATGGAGCCCTCCGAAGTGTCCCGGGCCGTGGCCTCGGCCCGCTCAGCGGGACCCGCGCGAACGCCGGAGCGACCGCAAAACGTGCAGCGCAGTGGTGGCGATAGCTCGGGTGCCCACAGCGGAGGGTACACATCCGAGAATTCGTGGGCGAGGCAGGACGAGCCGCCGAAAGAGGATGCACGCCCGCACGAGGCTGGTCCATCGCTCGTGCACCTTCCCACGGACCCGGCGACCAGACTCGAGCGCGATGCGATCATGGCGATTTTGCAGCAGCCTGCCGCGGTCGGGCGTGAGCTTATCGACCGCGCCAATCGGGTCGCCTATGCGAACCCTTCGCTGGCCGTGGTGCGCGACGCGATCACGGCGAGTATGGATGCTGTCGAGAGCGCAGCCTGGCTAGACCGGGTGATAGACGAGGTTCCAGGTCCATTTGCGACGCTGGTCAAGGAGCTCGGCGTGGCTCCGCTGCCCGAGCGAGAGGGTCGTGAATTGGGCAGCTATTGTCAGGGCATCACGATCGACCTGATCAGTCGGGACCTTCTGCGGGGTAAGGCAGAGATGCTCGGGCGACTGCAGCGAACGGATGCTTCCGCAGAGCCCGAAAAGTACCGCGAGATCCAGCGAGAACTGGTTCGTATCGAGACCGAGCGCCGCGCACTACGCACGGAATAGCGGGAGTTCGAAGGATCGGCGAGTGCGGGTCCGACGGCGAATCCGCGCGTGCTCCCGATCACAAATGCAGTAAATAATCACTCCGAGTCAATTTCGCGCTCATAAACATTGAACAACGGATTCGCGTGAAATTCACAGGTAGCGCCTCAAATGTGTTACCAAGGACTCATACAGCAAGACCCGGCGCGTGATTCTTCGCGCACCGTGATGTACTTCGCATTCATCAGAGAGGCAGATATGACATCCGCATCCACAATCCGTAAGCGTGCGCTTACCGTTCTGGGAGGTGTCGCTGTCGCGACGCTTGTCCTGTCCGGTTGTTCCGCAAACGGCAATTCTGGCGCGACCAGCTCGAGTGGTTCGCTCATCGTCGGGACTACCGACAAGGTGACGACGCTTGACCCAGCCGGTTCGTACGACAACGGCTCGTTCTTCATCATGAACAACGTCTTCCCGTTCCTGATGAACTCGAAGCCGGGCGGCGCCGCAGTTGAGCCCGATATCGCGGTTTCTGCGAAGTTCACCTCGCCGACCGAGTACACCGTCGTGTTGAAGAAGGGGCTGACCTTCGCTAACGGACACAAGCTCACCTCATCCGACGTCAAGTTCTCCTTCGATCGCCAGCTCAATATCGCTGCTGACAATGGGCCGTCGAGCCTCTTGTACAACCTCGACAGCACCGAGGCCAAGAACCCGACCACGGTCGTCTTCCACCTCAAGGAAGCAAACGACCAGATCTGGCCGCAGATCCTGTCGAGCCCAGCCGGCCCCATCGTCGATGAGCAGTCGTTCTCGCCTGACTCGGTCACGAGTGATGCCACCATCGTCAAGGACAAGGCATTCGCTGGCCCATACACGATCGCGAGCTACAAGTTCAACGAGCTTGTGCAGTTCAAGGCGTTCGACGGTTACAAAGGCCTCCTCGGTGCTCCGAAGACCGGCACCATCAACCTCAAGTACTTCCAGGACCAGTCCAACATGAAGCTGGAAGTGCAGCAGGGCGGCATTGATGTTGCGACCCGCAGCCTCTCCGCGACGGACATCGAGAGCCTGAGCAAGAACAACAAGGTTAAGGTGCACACGGGTCCCGGTGGCGAGATTCGCTACATCGTGTTCAACTTCAACACAATGCCGTACGGTGCGACCACGGCTGATGCTGACCCGGCCAAGTCTCTCGCCGTCCGTCAGGCCATGGCCGATCTCATCGACCGCGCCGCGATCGCTAAGCAGGTCTACAAGGACACCTACCTGCCCCTGTACTCCTACGTGCCAGCCGGTCTTCCCGGTGCAGCCGAGCCGCTGAAGTCGATGTACGGCGATGGCAACGGAGGCCCGAGCCTCGACAAGGCAACTGCCGCGTTGAAGGATGCCGGAGTCACCACACCGGTCGCGCTGAACCTGCAGTACAACCCGGATCACTACGGCGCATCCTCGGGTGACGAGTACGCGCAGATCAAGTCACAGCTCGAAGCGAGCAAGCTGTTCACCGTGAACCTGCAGTCCACCGAATGGGTGCAGTACTCGAAGGACCGCTCCGCTGACGTGTACCCGCTGTACCAGCTTGGCTGGTTCCCGGACTACTCGGACGCAGACAACTACCTGTCGCCGTTCTTCCTCAAGGACAACTTCCTGAAGAACCACTACGACGACCCGGCAGTGGAGAAGCTCATCAAGCAGGAGGCTGTCGAAACCGACCAGACCAAGCGCCTGGCCGAGCTCAAGGAAATTCAGGAGAAGGTGGCCGCT
>JBDTAD010000320.1:0-5747 GCA_039924815.1 Lacisediminihabitans sp. | reverse complement strand
AGCACGCCATTGAACTTCGCAACTCCGCCGCGGGCATCGCAGCCGACGCGATCGAGGAGATCGAAGACAGCGGAAAGCTTAAGGACTCCGGCTGGAGTAAATTCTGGGAGCAAAACGGCGGCTGGATCGGTGATGTCGTCGATGCAATCGGAAAGGTGGCTGCGGTGCTCGCCCTGGTTGCCATTCTCATCCCGGGGCTCGGCGAAGTGGTTCTCGCGATCATAGCCGTCGTTGCCATCGTCTCCATGGTTCTGACTGTTGTCAACGCGATATGCCAGATGTCTGCGGGGACAAAGAGTATCGGTGCAGGCATCTTTGAGATCGCCATGGCCGTTATTCCGTTCGGTGCGGGCAAGGTGCTCGGAGCGGTGGGTAAGTCAGCGAGTAAAGGTGTCGAAGAAGCCGCTGCTGCGACGCTGAAGACGAGCAAAGCCGCGCAGGGGATCCGGGGCTTCACGCAGTCGAAGGCTGTGTCGGAGGTCGACGACCTGCTGCGGAACGTCAAGCCGACACTTCTGCAGCGGTGGCTCTCCAACGACGCTGAGGGGCTGGCCAAGATGCAGGCGCTTGGCAAGGCGGACCTGACTGCAGGTGGGGCTTCCGCGCGCATTGCGGGAATGGCTGACAAGAATCTCTGGAAGTTCATCGATCTGCCGGGGGTAGAACCGCTCGCCAACCTCAGTGGCGCCGAGAGCGTGGTTGATCAAAAATTCAGCGAACTTCAAAACTCATTCGAATTGGCGGCCAGATAGTCATGTCCAACACCTCAACTCGAGTTGCCTACCGGCTCATCCGCCCGCCCGGCTGGGTGCATATTGTGCTCGATGAATCTGCGGACGCTACTGGTCGAGTGCTTGCCGAACGTATCGCGTTTGCTGCGCCGCAGGCCAACCGCGTTCAGGCGCGCCACTTCTTTGATTCGATGGTGGGCGAGGCGATCGTGGAAGCGCGCGCCAACGGCGGCCAGGATCTCTACCTGCCCACAGAGCCAGTGGATGGCATTCCGTTGTCAATGTCGATTATTGTCGCTGTCTCGCCCCCGCAGGCCGGAACCGGATCGCCTTCCGAGGCGCTACTGGCATTTTCTGCGAACGACCCAACGGCAAAGGCCAGCACGATAGACAACCAGCTCGCGGTGCGACGCTATGTGGATGTTGCTGCGAAGCTCGACGGTGACGGAAAGATTGAGCAGCCAGCCAGTCGTCAAATCACCTATCTCACGACTCCTCCGGACGACGAGCGCGTGATGCTGATTACCTCCAGCATCCTCAGGCTCGATGTACCCGACGGGGACACGCTGCTCGAGGCAATGGAGTTTCTCTTCGACGCGATGGTGGGCACAGTGCGGTTTGGCAGCGGGCGGGAGAGCTCATGACAATCCTGGTAGACCACCCGGATCCATGGATCGGAATCCCTGAGGACTTTCCCAACGAGGGTTGGCAGAGCGCGGCTGAATGGGCTGCCGAGCTTGTTGACGTTCTGGGGGAAGAATTACCGCCGCCGACGGAAGGGCAGAAGCGACAGCTTGCCGAGTATCTGACGACCGTCGCCGAGTCGCGCGCGCAGCGCAACGCCTCCCGCATCTTTGTTTCGGTCGACGGCTGGGCCGGCCCCGTGTACATTGCTGATTTAGTTGTACTTATGGGGGTGTCGTCCGCTGAAGTGACGCTTGAGCAACTCGACGGAAGTCAGGATCCCGATGCGGTTGAGAAGCCTATAATCCAACCATTTGTGACCGAATCCGGTCTCGAAGGTATCTACAGTGTTCGCTACCTCAACCCTCCCGACGTAGGCGGCTTGCTCGCCCGCGCAGACTATCTGTGGCCAATGCCAACTGGGTTCCTGCAACTTTTCACGGCACAATTCGACCTTGTAGCGTTCGAGCGTGTGCTCCCGCGTCTCGCGGCGTTGGCTAGTACCGTGAGCGTCGTCTCGTAAAATTTGATCACGGGATCAAGAGGAGCTACACCATGGGAGAGCGACGTGCCTGAATCGGCTCGAAAGACACCCAGACGGCCATCCAACCTCGATCCTGGGCTCATCCGAGTCGCGAACGTCGTGGGCTGGTGCTGGCTCGCGGTGTGCGCTGTCGGAGCGATTGTTTTTACTGCCCTGCAGGTTCCGCGACTCATGTCAACGGTGTGGTTGTTTTCCCCAGGAGGTCGTTCCACTCCCGACACCGCATTATCCTTCGCGACATCCGTTGTCGTTCTGTGCGTGTGGTTGCTCATCGTGATATTTGCGGTCGTTATGGTGCTTAGCCAGCGGTTCAGCGCGCCGAACCGTGCGTGGCTCGTCGTGCTTGTCGCCCTTCTGGTGTGGCTGGCAGGCGTTGTTGTCGCGAGCGTTGTTGTGAGCGCCGCTTCACAACTGGGGCTCCACACGGCGCTCGACGAGAGCAGCGCTTTCGGACTCGTGGCTCCGATAGGCAGGCCCGCAACCTTCATTGTTGGTCTAGCGGCACTCGTTACCGTGATCGGACTGCCGTTGCTCGCGCTCCTCAGGCGGCGAAAGCAAGCCTGAATGTTGTGTAGCTGAGTACTTGGTTCAGATGACTCAGGCGCCTATGGCACGGGACGAAGCAACCGATGGTTGGGCAAAGCTTCGCTTGGCGCTTTGGGTAGCCGCAGTGTGGACCGTACTTGCTGCGCTGGTCGAAACCCTGATCGTCGTCTCGCGTTGGCGCAAGGTTGGTGCTTGACATGCCAGATCGGCCGAAAGGCGAACTCGTGAAAACGAGCCGCAGTGTTCGGGAGGGGATGCGGCTGATATTGGCAGTGGCTGCGGTGTGGGTTGCTCTCATTGCGGTGGCGCAGCTGTACGTAACGCTCGTGCTCGTGCATCAACTTCCGCCATCCGTTTTTATCTATTTCAGCGGCAAGGCCGTCGCGTCCCCGGTGACGCAATTCCGGACTTCCGACCTCGTGCTGGTGTCATGGGCGGTCATCGGTGTCTACGCCGTCATCGTCGGTATCGCGGCGCTGTTCCAACGCCGCGGCGCCTTCTGGCCGGTCGTGGCGGGGGTCCTCGTGTGTGCATCCCTACCTTTTATCGCAGCCATGGTCATCCTGAGTTTGATCGCTCAGATCGGGGTTGCAGCACCCGCAGCGTCGCTCTCTTCCGCGGGCACATCGTCGGCGAGTATCGGTGGATTCATCTTGCTCATGATTGGCTTCCTCAGCGCGTTCACGGTGCCCCGTTGGGTAATTCGTTGGCGCAACCAGCAGGTGAAATGAGTGGCGATGGGGAGAGCTGCCCATCGTGCTTGAGTGCCGGATACGGCACACTGGCACGATGAGTGAGGGACGGGGCCTGTGCCAGACGTCAAGATAGATCTCACACTGCTGTCGAAGCTTCAGTCAGAACTCCACGACATTGCCACCGAGTTCTCCCGCGCCGAGGCGATGAGTCAGACCGTGGGTGGCTACGTCGGCCACGGCGGTCTCGAGCATGTGGTGCACGACTTCGCAAGCAAGTGGAACGTGCACCGCGAGAAGATCGAAGAGAAACTGACCTTCGTGCAGGAGTCGTCGAAGGCCGTACACGACACCTTTGTCGAACTAGACCGCAGACTCACGGTGCAGGCAGAGATACTCGGCGACGGCTTCACGGCGCAACCGAACGTCCCCACGGATTTCAGCGCTACCCAGCCCAGCAGCACGACCCAATCGGGGGCGAAGTAGACCGTGGCGACTCTCACCCGACTGCCTGGGGACGCGAGCGCGCTCGCGGCATCCGCACAGGAGCAGGAACGATTCGCCGCGATGATCCTGAAGACCGCGCGCCAGCTCGACACCGTGGTGGATGACACCGTCACCATCGGCGAATCCGTGGATGCCATCCGGGGCAAGGCTGCCGTCGTCGCCGGTGCGATCGTCACTGCGCAGCCGCGGTATCGCGAGACCGCGCTGGCGCTGCGCGACTACGCAGTCTCGCTGCAGGATGCTCAGGATCGAGCCGACGCAGCAATTACGGCCGCAGCGCATAGTGAGGATGAGCTGGCACCCCTGCGGCAGAAGAAGTGGAGCCTCGATCAGGAGCTGAGCGACTCCCTGTACAGCCCGATCGATCCTGACGAGATGCACCAGCTGATCCGGGACATCAACACCGTCTCCGGCAAAATCCATGAGGAGGAGGGCTCTTTCTCGAATGCCGTCGCCGCTTACAATGCCGCGGTCCACGACCGTGATCGCGCCGCGCAGGCCGCAATCAACCGCATCACACCGGTGCTCGATGAACTCAACGACAGCCTCCTGCAGCGGGTCGGCGCCGCGCTCGACGACATCGGCGGTTTCCTGGCAGCGGTGACCGAGTGGATCGCCCACGTCCTCACCACGGTGCTTATCGACATCATCCTGATCGCAGTGGCCCTTGTTGCTGTGGTGATCGTGCTGTCACTCGTGTTCTCGATCGTTGGCTTCGTTCTGGGGCTGCTGCTGCTCACCGGCGTCATTCACCTGGCCGATCTGCAGGGTCTACTCAACGTTCTCGTCACGTCGCTCCTAGTGCTGATTCCCATCCTGGTACCTGCGATCTACCTGATTATGGAACGCGAAAATCTGTCTCCCACACCCAAGATGAAAGAGATCACCCTTCCGGTTGTCGGTCAGGAGCACCACCGACGGAGCGTCGACGGACGAGTCGTGGGCCCGTACGAAGATGCTTTTCTCACCAACGACTCGATCGACAACAGGGGCGGCGCCGACCAAACCGTGGTGAGCATCATCCAGGTGATGAACAGCGATGGCACGCCACGGCTGGACGCGAACGGCAAGCCGATGTGGCGAGTGACCCTGCCAAGCACCCAGGACTGGCAGTTCCCCCTCGGCAGCACCGGAGCCATGAACGACCTCGGTTCGAACCTCTCACTCATCATGACCCCGAACCAGCAGGCTGCATACGAGCGCGCGGTCATCGCCGCGATGCACCAAGCGGGCATCGGCCCGAATGATCCCGTCATGCTCGTCGGATTCAGCCAGGGCGGCATTCTCGCCGGGAGGCTCGCTTCCACCGATCCGCAGCCGTTCAACATCAACGCGATTGCCGTCGCCGGCGCTCCGATCGACGCGATGCCCATCCCGGCGAATGTTTCGGTGCTGTCGCTGCAGCATCCAGACGACCCTGTGCACCAGCTTGATGGTGCTTCGCACACCGACACGCCCAACTGGGTCACGATCCACGCGGCGAAGGACCCGGGCGAGGCGTTCCACGGCGCAAGCTCCTATGGGCTCACTGCTGGCCACGCGATCGATGCCGCGGGTGCCGACCCGGCCGTGAGCGCGATTGCCGCCGAGCAGAGCGTGTTCTTCAGCGACAATGAGGTCGAGCACCTTTACGCGGGTCATGAGTAGCAGGACGCGAGTCGGAGCAGTAGAACACGAGGAGAAAAGAATGGTGACGGTGTGATGTCGAAACGACAGATTGCGGCTGCTGTGGTTACCGCTTTGGCAATACCGGCCGTTCTGACGGGCTGCACCGGGGTATCCGACGACTCCATCAGGCAGACGCTTTCGACCGCGGTAGTCGCCGAAGTTCCTCATGCCACTTATGCACTGATCAGTTTCAACTACGACGGTTCGCCGACCAACCGAGGTGTTGGCGTCAAGGTGTATCTTGACCGCGCGACGGGCACCGACGTGACGACGGCAGTCGACAAAGTGCTGGGAATTGCCTGGGCCAAGTTTCCGGTAGAACCGGTGCGCGTGAGTGTTTCGGTGGTCGACGGTCCACACCAGTCGACGAGCAGT
>JBDTAD010000319.1:0-2201 GCA_039924815.1 Lacisediminihabitans sp. | reverse complement strand
ATTTTCCGGCGAAGCACATAGCCCAAGATGGAACTGCACCGTGTTGGTGTAGCCAAAACAGCGCAGGTGGGCACCCTCAAGCGGGGGTGCCCATCTGCGGTTTAACAGCCGTGGCTTTGTGGCGGGCTTATAAGCGATCGCCACTTCCTTCGCCACGACTCAGCGTTCGGACCAGCGGAACATAGACCTGGTCGACGATGTCGGCAATAGTGCGCGCGTCGACCGAATGGCCAAAGAGCAGTTCGTGACGCAAGAGCGCGAGGGGCAGTAACACGACTCGCTCGGGAAGTTGGCCTTGTCCGAGCTCTCCGCGCGCGCGAGCCGTCTCAAGGATCACCCCCATGGTTTGGCTATTGAGGGCTCCTACGGCGTTGAGGGCGTCATCCAACAAGCTGTCATCGGACTCGCCGATCACTCCTCTGTAAACCTCGGCATCGAAGCGTGAGAACTGCTGATTTACTTGCTCGAGAACGCTCATCACGTCAGCCCTCAGCGACCCCTTGTGAGGGGCCACGACCTGTTGGGCTGCGGTCTGGCCAATCGCGTCCAGCACCATCTCCGCTCGATTGCGATAGCGGCGGTAGAGCACGGGCTTGCTTGTCTGCGCGCGTCGGGCCACTCCTTCAAAGCTCACACCCGTATACCCACGATCGCTGAGTTCCAGGAGCGTCGCCGTGTGGATCGCTTCCATCAACGCGTCGGCGCGTCGGCGCGTCCTCGCTTTGGTCATAGGGCGATCTTACAGCTAGATACGAACCGTGTCTTGACGTCAGCTGACACAGCAAGATACGATTCGTATCTATAGAGATACGGAACGTATCGATTAATCAAGGAGCTCATTATGGCATTTCAGAAAGTTCACGGCACTGCGCTCGGCGCAAGCTGGCGCAGGATGGTGACCGTAGGAGGTGTCCTCATTGCGATTATGGTGGCGCTGGTGATCGCATTCGCGCTGCCGGGCATCCACTCGGCACCCAGGGATGTACCGATCACCATTGTCGGTTCGCCGTCGCAACGAACCCAGATCGAGGCAGCACTCGACAAGGCGGGCGAGGGCGTGTGGCACTACCAGTCGGCGCCAACTGCGACCATTGCCCAGGATGAGATTCTGGGCCGGGCAGTCTATGGCGCGTTTGTCGCGACTGACACTGGTGCGAAGCTGTACTACGCGTCGGCTGCCAGTGAAGCCGTAGCCACGCTGCTCACCCAAACAGAGGCGCATCTCGCGGCGGCCACCGGCGGGCCCGTGGCTACCAAGGATGTCAGCTCCTTCACGAGCGGAGATCCGCGGGGGATAGGTCTCGCAGCTGGCGCGTTGCCGATCGCACTCGGTGGGTGGGTCGCCGCCGTCGGCATCATCATGCTGATCGCGGGCACGTGGCAGCGATTGGCCACGGCAGGTGGGTTCGCGATTGTTGGCGGGTTCGCGCTCATCGGTGTGCTCTACGGTATCGGAACTCTCCAAGGCAACTACCTCGGCAATTCGCTTGCTGCAATGCTCGCCATCGGTGCCACGAGCTTCCTCGTCCTTGGGCTGCAACGCTTCTTGAAGGCGATTGGCATTGGCATCGCGGCCCTCGTACTTATCGTGCTGGGTAACCCACTTTCGGGTCTGAGTAGTGCTCCCGAGTTGCTGCCGCAGCCGTGGGGAGCCCTCGGGCAGTTGCTGCCACCGGGCGCCACCGGCACCCTTCTGCGAAACGTATCCTTCTTTGACGGCCATGCCATCGGCCTGCCGGTGACCGTTCTCTTCGCGTGGCTCGTCCTTGGCCTGGTCATGTACGGGTTTGGAACCCTCCGCGAAGGCAGAAACTTCGAGACGCTGACAATTGCAATTGACTAGCTCTACTTACCCGCTGTGAGTGGTGAATACAGCAGAAGGCAAGTGTTCGAGTCTGACCGCTGGGCGGTTGCACCTGCGGGGTGCTCAACTGGAACCCTCCGGACCACGAAGTCATTAGACGGCGCGCCAATAGACGGGAATCCACGCGGCAAAACAAGTAATACTGCGTCCTCGACTCTAATGAGCGCGAAACGGCGCAGAAGGGCGCGGGAGAGGTGCTAAAGTAATCACGTCACCCCAAAGGTTCGGGATAGCCGCAGTGCTTACCGGCCTCAAGAGGGACTAAGTCCCGGTCTTTAATGGCCAGTTTTCTTGCTTTGGTTCTCTTAGAGGATTGGGTGGGGAAGCGATAGGATGA
>JBDTAD010000318.1:0-3106 GCA_039924815.1 Lacisediminihabitans sp. | reverse complement strand
TCGCCTTACTCGTGACGCTCGTCTCGCGGTTGGCCGACGAGAAGCGTCCGCCGCTGTTGTGCATGCTTGCCTGGCTGAACTGGGCATTGGGCGCGGGCAGTCGCGCGGGTCGTTATCTGGACGAGGTCGTCGCGATTGATCCGGACTATTCGATGGCCGCAGTGCTCACCACACTGTTCGGAATCGGATTGCCGGAGTGGGCCTTCGAGGATCGCAAGCGAGCATGAGCATTGTCGAACGCATCCCAATCCGGTACCATAACGGGATGAGCAAGCAAATCGCCGTGCGGTTGCCGGATGACATCGTGGACTTCATGGATGGACTCGTCGCGAACGGCGACGAGGCAAGCCGAGCGACCATCGTGCTTCGAGCGCTCAAGCGAGAACGTCGGCGACTGGGAACTCTTCATGACATCGAAATCCTGAAGCGGCTAGGGCCGGATACCGACCTGGACGCACTGGCTGCATACTCGGCGCGGCAGCCGATTGACCTCGACTGATGCGTCCCATTCACCTCGCGTCGCTGGACAAGGTTCGGCCGGTAGTCGTGCTTACTCGAGAGGGTGTGCGACCCTATCTTTCGAGAGTGACTGTCGCGATGATCACGACCTCGATCAGAGGGCTTCAGGTGGAAGTCGCAGTCGGGCAGGAGAACGGTCTCGACCACGCCTCCGTGATCTCATGTGACAACATCACGACGATCCCCGTAGGTGATCTCGGGAAGCAGATCGGCTTCCTGCTCGATGCCCAGGAGGCACTGCTCGCCGACGTGATCGCGGCGGCCTTCGACCTCGAAACCTAAGCGCTCAATAAGTACTTCATGTACATCACGTACCTACTGTCGTAATCTTGGACCATGCCCTCCACAGCCCCCACCACCTATCCGTCCTTCACTGAAGCGCGCAAATCGCTCAAGGCGATTCTCGACACGGTGGAAGATGGCGCGATGGTGACCATTCAGCGGGGGAGTCGGGCCGCGGTCGTTGCCGATCGGGATCGATATCGCGAGTTGCTGCTGATGGCCGTCCCGCCCACGGCGAAGGTGGTCGCCGAGCACGGCGCCTGGGTCATCATGATTCCGGATACCCCTCTCGCCGCCGAGGGCGAGTCGCTGGATGCCGCGATCGATGACCTCATTGAGAACCTCAGAGAGTATGCCTCTGAGTGGGCCGAGCACTTCGCATCCGCCCCGAATCACAAGGACAATTGGGCCTTAGTGCAATTGGTGAATCTGTCGACGGATGACGGTCTACGTGACTGGCTCACGGGCCCGCAGGACTGACGAGCGATCGGGCATGACCAAGCGCCCAGCGCCAACCAGGCAACTCCACGAGAAGCTCCGCACAGTGGAGAAGTGGACTCTCGTGACGGATGCCCGCGGTCGTGCGGTAGGACACCACGAGACCTACAAGCTGATCACCCCGAGCGGCGACGTTCTGCGCACCCGGATCTCGCATCCGGTGAACCGCACGACCTATGCACCAGCGATGTGGTCGCACATTCTGCGCGATCAGCTGCAGGTCACCGCGCGCGAATTCTGGTCCTGCGTCCTTGATGGAGTTCGCCCCGACCGCGGGGCTCCGGTAGTTCCGGATGCGGCCCTTCCGCTTCATCTGGTGGCCCGCCTCGTCCGCGAGCGAGGTCTGTCGCGCGAAGATACTGCTGGGCTCAGCGCGGAGGAAGTAATTCAGCTCCTGAAGTAGTCGTTCAAGTGGGTTGAGTAGTTCGTGCAGCGAGCGTATCGAAACTCTTCGCGGTACCTCGCGCTCCAACCCGTGCACAAGAGTTCTTGTCGAATCCGCACGCAGCATCCAGAATTGACCGGTGACTTTCGCCCTCCACTCGCTCAGGAGCGCGATCGTCACCATGCTGGCGGCGCTGGCCACGCTCGGCTGCGTGTTGGCTGTCGATCCGGAGCCTGGGCCAGCGGTGCTCGCCGTTGTGCTCTGCGTCTCGCTCGGCAGAAGTCAGGTGTCGAAGAGTTGGCAGGGCCGGATCGAAACGGGTGTCGTGCTCGCTCTTGTGGGCCACGCGTCGATCGGCGTTGGTGCGCTGTTTCAACGGATGCCGTGGGTCGGCGCCGTCGTGTACGTCGCCGGGATGTTCCTCTCAATTTGGTTACGGCGTTTCGGCGGTTTGACTCGGCGTGTGGGCGCACTGATCGCACTGCCGTTCGTGGTGATCCTGGTGGTTCCGCGGGTGCAGTCGGTGCGGGTGTCTGGCATTCTCGCGGTTCTACTACCGGTTCTCGTGGCGTTGATCGCGCTGCTGTGGGTCAGCGTGTTTCAGTGGCTGGCGGCCAAGCTTCGGGTCGTGTCTGCGAGCGCGCCTTCGACGGCATCCGCAGCGGCGAGCACGGCACGACCGCCGTCGACGAAGCGCCTGGCCGCGAGTACCCAGATGGCCGTGCAGATGGCGGTCGCGCTTTCCGTAGCTTTTGCCGTGGGATTCGTGTTTTTTCCGGAACGCTGGGCGTGGATTGTGTTGACGGCCTACATCGTGGGCAGCGGCAACCGTGGTCGCGGCGATGTCGTGTACAAAAGCGTCTTGCGCATCGGCGGTGCAGCAGTCGGCACTGCGGGGGCGTTGCTTTTCACCCAGCATCTCGGCGGCAAGAATGCGACCACGGTGGTGCTCATCCTCGGCGCCGTGTTCTTGGCGGTGTGGTTGCGTCCGCTCGGCTATGCCTGGTGGGCGTTGTTTGTGACGCTGGCGCTCGCGCTGCTGCAGGGTTTCACGGGTGAGCAGGCTCAGCTCATCCTTTGGCCGCGCCTTGAGGAGATCGTGATCGGTGCGGTCATCGGAGTTGCGGCGGCTTGGTTCGTGCTGCCGGTGCGTTCTGCGGATGTGCTGCGCCGACGTTTGGCGGATGCTCTGGTCGCGCTCGCCGAGTCGCTCGATTCTCGATCGCCGGATGCTTTCGTCGCGGCGGTTGCGCAGCTGGAGCAGGTGGCTCCCGCGTTTCGAGCGCGACGGATGCTGTTGCGCCCGGGCATTCAGTCGGCCGACTGGATCGACGAGGTCGCTGCGTTCGCGTCCCTACTGCCTGCCGTAATTGCATCCTCTGGCTCACTAGGCGAAGCCCGCCGCGCGATCGGTGCTGCTCG
>JBDTAD010000317.1:0-2536 GCA_039924815.1 Lacisediminihabitans sp. | reverse complement strand
AGCTGACCACGCCTTGTTAACGGCATCAGGGGTCGCGACCCGAGTCGCGACCCCTGATGATCGTGTGCGTGCTGCGCTTAGGCGCTCACTTCGACTGGCTTCTCTGAGGTGCCGTTCGCGGTGATCGCGACCTTGCGCGGCTTAGTCTTGGCGCTCATCGGGATCATGACGCTCAGCACGCCGTTGTCGTAGTTCGCGCTGATGTTCTCGTTGTCGATTCCGTCACCGAGGTTGAGCTGACGCAAGAAGCTGCCAGCGGGGCGCTCGTGAGCAAGCCACTTCACGCCGTCGTTGCTGTGCGCGGTGCGTTCGGCACGAATCGTGAGCAGCTGGCCGTCGACGTCCACATCGACGGAACCCGGGTCGATTCCGGGAAGGTCCGCACTCAGGATGTAGTGGTCGCCATCGCGGTAGAGATCGATGGGCATCAGGCGTGGGCCCTGACGCGAGTCGAGCAGGTTCGCAGCGACGCGGTCCAGTTCGCGGAATGGGTCAAATAACATAGCCATTTTCATCTACTCCTTCACAACGTGTGCTTCTTGGGCATCACAATTACGAGTTTTTCAAAGTTGAGTCATATACGCTCAACTAGAAAAAGATTAGCACTCTGCGTGGGAGAGTGCCAGCTGTGCGCTCAGGGCGAAATCGCCTGGCGCAGAAGGCATCGCGGCTCTTGCGCCGTTTTTGTTCATAGGGTTTACTAAAGGCTATGGAGGCGAGTGAGTGCGTGGTGGAGGTCGCGTGACCGAGCGCGGAGTCGCTGGCCGGGCATCCGCCACGATGCTGCCAGGGTTCGTCGGCACGACACTGCCGCACTGGCTCGCCGCGCGACTGCGCGACGGTCTTGCCGGGGTCTGCCTGTTCGGCACAAACGTGGTCTCCCGCGAGCAACTGCGCAGTCTCACCAGCGAGATTCTCGCGGCCAACCCGCATGCGCTGATCGCGATCGACGAAGAGGGCGGAGACGTCACGCGCCTCTACCACGAGATTGGTTCGCCGTATCCCGGCAATGCCATCCTGGGTCGCATCGATGATTTGCAGTACACGGAGGCGGTTGCTCGCGCGGTCGGCTGGGAGCTGCGCGGCGTCGGCGTTAACCTTGACTTCGCGCCGGATGTCGACATCAACTCGAACCCGAACAATCCGGTGATCGGCGTGCGCGGTTTTGGCGCAGACGCAGAGCTCGTCGCCAGGCACAGCACGGCCTGGGTGCGCGGCCTTCAGTCCACCGGGGTCGCCGCCAGCGCGAAACACTTCCCCGGCCACGGCGACACCGAGGCGGACTCGCACCTCGCGCTTCCTGTTGTCGACCTGCCGGTTGAACTACTTCGGGCGCGCGAATTGCTGCCGTTCAGCGCTGCTATCGCGTCGCGCACCATCATGACCTCGCACATCCTGCTCCCGCAGGTCGATGCGAGCGGCCCTGCCACGTTCTCCCGTGCGATTCTGCAGGGGTTGCTTCGCGACGAACTCGGCTACGAGGGTGTCATCGTCTCCGACGCGCTCGATATGAAGGGTGCCAGCGGCGAGATCGGCATCCCCGCGGCGGCCGTTCGCGCGCTCGCGGCCGGGTGCGATCTGCTCTGCATCGGCACGGAAAACACCGACGAGCAGCTTGAAGCGATCGAGCGAGAGATTGCGGATGCCGTTCGTGATGGTCGCCTTGACGCCGCTAGGCTGGCCGACGCTGCTGCCCGCACGAACTCGCTTGCGAAGGAGCTGTTAGCCGAGGCTGCTCGCGTGCCGGAACCCGGCGTCGCAGGTGATGAGCCCGGCTTTCCGATCGAGCGCACTATTGCGGCGTTCGAGATCCAGCCCGGTGTCACCGTGCGCGCAGATCGAGTTCTGGTGTCGACCGTCACCGAGGCCAACATCGCCTTCGGGGTCTCGCCCTGGGGTGTCGAGGCGGCGGGTGCGAACACACTGTGGGTGTACGAGGGCGAGCCGATCCGCGTGCCCTCCGGCGCGCAGCCGATCGTCATCGGCAAGGACAACCACCAGCTCCCCTGGGTGCGCGAGGCCATCGACCGGCTGCGCCAGGACTATCCCGATGCCGTCGTTATCGACATGGGCTGGCCAAGCGATGACCGGGCGTACGCCGACGTCGCCACCTTCGGCGCCTCGCGGCACGTGGGCAGTGCCCTGCTCTCGTGGCTGGAAAGCAGAGCGGTGCTGACGGAGGCTTCGCTTGTCGGCGAACCGCTCTCAGCCGAGCTCTCGCCAACTGAGCCGCTGCTGGTCGGGCTCGACATTGGCGGCACCAAGGTGCACGCCGTCGCGGTCGACGCCACCGGCGCCATCGTGCACGAGCTGCGCCTCCCCACGGGCTTCGGTGCGGAGGCTGTGCTCCAAACCGCGATCACCGCAGTGACCGAACTGGCCATTCAGGCAGGCGTCACACCCGGTGACTTTCTCGCTCTCGGCGTCGGCATCCCGGGCTCGGTGGATGCCGAAGCTGGCCTCGTCACGCACGCTGTGAATCTCGGGCTGGAGGGCCTCGATCTTGGGCCGAAGTTGGCCGCGAGGTTCGGCGTTC
>JBDTAD010000316.1:0-1930 GCA_039924815.1 Lacisediminihabitans sp. | reverse complement strand
GAAAGTGAGCAGCACGATCGCGACGGTGAGCAGGATGGCGACCCAGCCGAGGTGAGCAATGTCAACGAGGCTGAGCTTGAGGCCAAGCAACACGATGCCGACGCGCATGAGCCTCTTCGCCGAGAAGGTCAGTCCGGGCTTCAGGACCCCGTCGATGCTGCGACGGGCCGCGGGGAATTGGCCGACCAGAATTCCCAGAGCGACGGATGCCGTGAGCAGCGGCACCGCGGGGAACAGCCAGTGGATGACGAAGGCCAGCACGGTGGCGGCGCCGGCGGCGAGGACTCCAGGGACCCATTGAGTGCGCGTGGCTGTCACATCCCCACCACGAGCGTCAAAGCGGAGACTCACTGCCGACGACGTACCGGGTTGCTCAGCGTACCGATTCCCGAAATCTCCACCTCAACCGTGTCACCATCAACGATAGGCCCGACGCCAGCCGGTGTGCCCGTGAGAATCACGTCGCCGGGAAGCAGCGTCCACACGCTCGAGGCGTATTCGACGATCGTGGCGATGGAGTGAATGAGGTCGCTGACCTGGCCATCCTGGTGCAGTTCACCGTTAACTCGCGTGCGCAGAGCGGCGGATGCGACGTCGAACTCGGTCTCAACCAGCGGCCCAAGCGGACAGAAGGTGTCGAACCCCTTGGCCCTGGCCCATTGGCCATCGGATTTCTGCAGATCGCGCGCGGTGACATCGTTTGCGACCGTGTAACCGAAGATCACCTGTTCGGCATCTTTGGCTGGCACATTTTTTGCGATGCTACCAATGATGATCGCCAGCTCACCCTCGAACTCGACCTGCTGTGATTGCGGCGGCAGGACGATCGCGTCGCCAGGGCCGATCACCGAGGTGTTCGGCTTCAGAAACAGCAGCGGTTCTTTCGGCGCCTCGCCACCCATCTCGGCAGCGTGATCGTGGTAATTTTTGCCAACCGCGACGACCTTGGAACGAGGGATGACCGGGGCCAGCAACTTGGCCGCCGACAACGGCACTCGCTCCCCCGTGGTCTCAAAACCGCTGAACATGGGGTCACCCTCAATGACCACGAGTTCATCCTCGTCGACGATTCCGAAGCGCGGATCGCCTCCATTGACGCTGAAGCGGGCAATTTTCACGTGTACAACCGTTCTTGAGGTGGGCAGTGCTAATGGGGCTCAGGCGTCCAGGCGCATCATCCAGCCGTGGCGATCTTCGACGCGACCGTACTGGATGTCGGTGAGCTCCTGGCGGAGCGACATGGTCAACTCGCCAGCTGCAGCATCCTCGGAGCCGATGGTGAAGTCTGCGGCCTTGAGCTGGGCAATGGGAGTGACTACCGCAGCGGTGCCGCAGGCGAATACCTCGACGATGTCGCCGGATGCCGCGCCGTCCCGCCACTCGTCAATGGTCATGTGTCGACGCTCAACCTTGTGTCCGCGATCCTTGGCCAGCTGCAGGATCGAGTCACGCGTGATGCCCTCGAGGATGCTGTCGGAGTCAGGCGTGACGATAGTGCCGTCTTTGTAGACGAAGACAATGTTCATGCCGCCGAGCTCTTCGATGTACTTGCCCTCGGCTGAATCCAGGAAGAGCACCTGCGCGCAGCCGTGGTCGTAGGCCTCGGCCTGCGCAATGAGCGAGGAAGCATAGTTACCGCCGGTCTTCGCGGCACCGGTGCCGCCCTTGCCTGCCCTGGCGTAGTCGGTCGACAGCCAGATCGACACGGGAGCGACTCCGCCGCTGAAATAGGCACCAGCGGGGCTGGCGATGAGGTAGTAGTTCACCTTCTCCGCCGGGCGCACACCGAGAAATGCCTCTTTGGCGAACATGAACGGGCGCAGGTAGAGACTCGTCTCTGCGGCATTCGGCACCCATTTGCCGTCAACCGCGATGAGCTGTTTGAGCGACTCGATGAAGTATTCGCTCGGCAGTTGCGGCAGGGCAAGCC
>JBDTAD010000315.1:0-2614 GCA_039924815.1 Lacisediminihabitans sp. | reverse complement strand
CACACAGTGTAGAACGAAGGTTGGTATACCGCGTTGGAATACCGTAAAGTACGGGGGTGCACACCGTCGCCGAATCGCCCCGAACCGCTCCAGCCCGTCGAGCTCGCCCCTGGCTCATGCTCGGAATTGGCGTAGCCGCACAAGCCTCGGGAACTCTTGCGGTGACCACGCCGGCATTACTCATCCCGCTGTTTCACTCCCAACTGGGCATGAGCCTTGCCCAGGCAGGCCTTCTGGCCGCGGTGCCGACTCTCGGCATGGTGCTCACTCTCGTCGCCTGGGGCGCTGTGACCGACCGCTACGGTGAGCGCTGGGTGCTCTCCGGCGGCCTCGTGCTCACTGCTATCGGCGCCGTCGGTGCCGCTGTCGCGAGCGGGTCACTCAGGGTGGGGCACCATCCGTCCGCGAGCACCCTGCTCACACTGGGCAGCTTTCTCCTTCTGACAGGGATGGCCGCGGCGTCTACGAACGCGGCGAGCGGGCGCGTCGTGGTCGGCTGGTTTCCAGCCCATCGGCGGGGGCTGGCCATGGGCATCCGCCAGACCTGCCAACCGCTCGGAGTTGCGGTCGCCGCCGTGACCGTGCCAACTTTGTCCGCCACCGTCAATACCGCTTCGGCCTTCCTACTCGGTGCACTACTCACAGCGGCCTGCGCTGTCGCCTGCGCACTCTGGATCGTGAATCCACCCTCCGTCTCTGGGTCTCTCTCGCGGCGGGAAAAACAGCCTCGCGGCGGGAGTCGTAACTCCATCCCCCGCGTGTCATCTCCCGCCACGGGGGTCTCCACCGCGGCAGGGAGCCCTTACCGGGGAAGCGGCGTGCTCTGGCGTATCCATCTGGCCTCCGCGCTCCTCGTTGTGCCCCAGTTCGCGCTGTCCACCTTCGGGCTGGTCTGGCTCGTGAGCGAGCAACAGTGGATGCCCCTGGCCGCCGGAATACTGATCGGCATCAGCCAGTTCGTGGGCGCACTGGGCCGCATCGGAGTCGGAATCCTCAGCGATCGCGTTGGGAGCCGCCTGCTGCCGCTGAAGTGGGTGACCGTGTGTGCTGCCCTGACAATGGCAGCCACCGCCCTCGTTGGAGCACCAGGAGCGCCTTTCATCGTCGCAGGCGCGTACCTCATCGCAAGCTGCGCGAGCGTCGCAGACAACGGCTTGGCCTACACCGCCGTCGCCGAGATCGCTGGAAGCGAATGGTCGGGGCGCGCGCTCGGTGCTCAGAACACAGGCCAGTTTCTCGCGGCTTCCGCGGTGGGCCCGGCATTGGGCGCGCTCATCGGACTCGTGGGGTATCCGCTGGCATTTCTCGCGACAGCGGTCGCACCATTGCTTGCTCTTCCCTTGGTTCCATCACCTCGAGTGGAACACCTGACCGACCCCAAGTCCGTCCCGGCGGGAGAAACCCTCTCGCGGGCGGAGTCCTGACCCCCGCCGCGAGAGAGATTCTCCCGTCACCAGAGCCGAGTGGATACGTCGCTGAGCGGCAGCCGGGCTACGGCTAAGCGCGCGGGGCCGCGTCGAACCAGGTACCGACCTGTGCTCCCGACAGCGCCGCGGCGACGTTCGCCGTGGAGGTCAGCAGAACCGCGGTTCCGGCGTCCGCGGCGAGTTTCGCGGCAGCAACCTTGGTCGCAGCACCGCCCGTTCCCACACCGGTGTCTCCGATGCCGCCGTATTCGATGCTGGAGAGATCGTCGTTGATACCAACGTGCTCGATCCGCACCGCACCCGGCTCTTTCGGCGGCTTCGTGTACAAAGCATCCACGTCCGACAGCAGGATGAGCAGCTCAGCATGAACTAGCTGCGACACCAGCGCCGCAAGCCTGTCATTGTCGCCGAAGCGAATCTCGTGGGTCGCGACCGTGTCGTTCTCATTCACGATCGGCAGGATGCGCAGTCCGAGCAGTCGTTCCATCGCCCGCCGGGCGTTGCTTCGGTGCTTCTTGTCCTGAAGATCGCCCGCGGTCAACAAAACCTGCCCGGCGACGATGTGGAACCGGTCCAGGCTCTCCTGATAGCGATAGATGAGCACGTTCTGCCCGACAGCCGCTGCTGCCTGCTGCGTCGCCAGATCTGTGGGACGAGCGTCCAGTTTGAGATACGGGATGCCGGTGGCAATGGCACCAGAGGACACCAGCACCACTTCCACGCCACGCCCGTGCGCCTCCGCCAGCGCCTGAATGAGTGGAGCGATCTGCGCTGTGTTCAACCCACTCACCGAGGACGAGCCGACCTTGACCACTACACGTCGCGCCTGCGGGACTTCCTCGCGGGAAGCAATCCGTCGCAGCACGACAATAGGGCCGGTGTCAGTCGTTTCAGGCATCTGTACTTTTAGACATCTGTGGGCGAATCATCCTCGTGCTGTGTGTCATCGGCGGAATCGGAGCTTGCGGCCGCGTCATGATTGATCGCGAAGCCCTCATCATCATTCCAGATACCAGCCTCGCGCTCGCGAATGAGCTCGGCGCGTGCCTCCGCCTTGGCATCCATACGCTCGAGATAATGCTGCCTGCGCGTCTTGCTGGTGGGGCGATCGTTCTGTACGAGACGCGGATCGGTTCCACGAGGAGCAGTGAGGAGTTCGGCCGTTGAGGTGAGGGTCGGCTCCCAGT
>JBDTAD010000314.1:0-7561 GCA_039924815.1 Lacisediminihabitans sp. | reverse complement strand
GGTCACGGTGAAGAACATTGAGGACACCGTCGTGAAGGATGGCCTGTACAAGGCGTCCGACATCTGCACAGCTCAGTACGCAGCAGCGTGCACGGCGGCCGGTGTCAAGTAAGTAAGTACCACCTAGCAAGGGCCGATCGGGATCTGCTGTCACAGCAGGTCCCGATCGGCTGTACTTTTGCGCTAATAGAGTCGATGAGACGAAGGAGTTTATCGTGACGATGGAATCGACTATTCCTGCACCAGCACACCCCCAGGGGGAGCCGGTGCTTTCCTTGAGGGGAATCAGCAAAGGATTCGGTGCAGTACAGGCGCTGACCGGCATTGACCTCGACGTCTATCCGGGCGAGGTCGTGGCGATCGTCGGTGACAACGGTGCTGGCAAGTCCACGCTGGTCAAGATTCTCGCCGGGGTGCACCCAGCCGATTCAGGAACGATCAGCTTCAACGACAAGCACGTGACAATTCCGAGCCCCGCCGCATCCAGAAGCCTTGGAATCGCGACCGTGTTCCAGGACCTGGCACTCTGCGACAACCTGGATGTCGTCTCAAATTTGTTCCTCGGTCGCGAGCTGGGCGGCTTCGCGCTTGATGAGGCCGAGATGGAGGAGCGCAGCTGGAAGCTGCTGCGCCAACTCTCCGCCAAGATCCCTTCGGTTCGCCTCGCAGTCGCATCACTCTCTGGTGGACAAAGGCAAACTGTTGCTATCGCGCGTTCGCTCATCGGAGACCCCACCGTGGTCATCCTCGACGAGCCGACCGCTGCCCTCGGTGTCGCGCAGACCGCCGAGGTGCTCAACCTGGTGGAGCGCCTCCGCGAGCGCGGCCTCGGCGTCGTCCTCATCAGCCACAACATGGCGGATGTCCAGGCCGTCGCAGACCGCGTTATCGTGCTGCGCCTCGGCCGCAACAACGGGGAGTTCCTCGTCTCCGACGTCAGCTACGAAGAAATCATCGCCGCAATAACCGGCGCAACCGACAATGTCGTGACCCAAAGGGCGTCACAGCGTCACGAGTCACAGCCCAAGGAAGAGGACACGAAATGACGGGGCAAGCCACCGGAGAATCCACAGTCGCGACCGACCTGCAAGATGAGCGGCTCATTCGCTCATCCGGCGTAGGCGGTTCGCTCATGGCTTTCGTCAGTCGTGTGCGCAACGGCGACCTCGGCTCGCTGCCTGTCGTCATCGGCCTGATCGTGATCTGGGTGGTCTTCCAGGTTTTGAACCCCGACTTTCTCTCCTCGAACAACCTTGTCAACCTCACACTGCAGTGTGCTGCGACGGGAACGATCGCGGTCGGTGTTGTGCTCGTGCTTCTCCTGGCTCAGATCGACCTCTCCGTTGGTTCGGTGAGCGGCTTGGCCGCGGCCATTCTCGGTGTTGGCCTGACCCGATACGGCTGGCCTGTCGCGCTCACGATTGCCGTCGCCTTGGCCGCGGGAATCGCCATCGGCCTTCTCTACGCGTTCCTCTTCGTGCGCTTTGGTGTTCCCAGCTTTGTCATCACTCTCGCCGGGCTGCTGGGCTTCCTCGGACTTCAGCTCTGGGTTCTTGGGCCAAACGGCTCAATCAACATTCCGTTCGAATCTTGGGTCGTGCAGTTTGCGCAGCAGATGTACCTACCACCAATTGTTGCCTATCTGGTAGCAGCTATCGCTGGTATTGGATTCACCCTCTCCGGCTACCTCAAGGCGCGCAAGCGTAAGCAGCACGGGCTCTCTTCAACCTCGATGGTGGAAACCCTGATCAAGGGCATCCTCCTGTTCGTGGTCCTCGCCGCTGCCGCCTGGTACCTGAACACCGATCGGGGCGTTGGGCTCTCCTTCCTCCTGTTCGTGGTGATCGTCATCATCATGAACTACCTTCTCACCCGCACCAAGTGGGGTCGATCGGTCTACGCGGTCGGCGGCAACGTCGAAGCGGCCAGGCGCGCAGGTATCAACGTCAACCGGATCTACATCACGGTGTTCGCTCTGTCCTCCCTCTTCGCCGTCCTCGGGGGACTACTCGCGGCGGCCAGGCTGACATCCGCCAGCCTGAGCAGCGGGGCAGGCGACGTCAACCTCAACGCCATCGCGGCAGCGGTCATCGGTGGTACGAGCCTCTTCGGCGGACGCGGAAGCGCGTACTCGGCGTTGCTGGGTATCCTCGTCATCCAGTCGATTTCCAACGGTCTCACGCTTCTCAGCCTCGGCTCGCCCGAGCGTTACATGATCACCGGAGCGGTGCTGTTGCTTGCGGTCATCATTGACTCGATCTCGCGGCGTTCTCGCGCAAGCCACGGTCGCGCCTAGCGAGCGCAAGGTGCCGCGCGGCGTTCTGTGGTGAAAGAAGGCTGATTTTTACGGAATGATGGTTGCATGGCGATAGGAATCCTTACCAGCGGAGGCGACTGCCCCGGTCTCAACGCGGTCATCCGCGGGGTTGTTCTCAAGGGAACGCAGATCTATGGGCAAGAGTTCGTAGGCTTCCGCGACGGGTGGCGCGGTGTCGTCGAGGCCGATGTGGTCCCGCTCGCACGCAAGGACATCCAGGGCATCGGCAAGCAGGGCGGCACGATCCTTGGCACCTCGCGCACCAACCCTTTTGAGGGCAACGGGGGGCCTGACAACGTCAAGGCGAACATGGAGCGCCTCGGCGTCGACTCGCTCATCGCGATCGGTGGAGAAGGCACCCTCGCGGCCGCAAAGCGACTGTCGGATGCCGGTATCAAGATCGTCGGCGTTCCGAAGACAGTAGACAACGACCTCTCGGCCACCGACTACACGTTCGGCTTTGACACCGCCGTGCAGATCGCTACCGAGGCCATGGATCGTCTGCGCACCACAGGCGATTCCCACGGTCGCTGCATGGTCGCGGAGGTGATGGGCCGTCACGTCGGCTGGATCGCGCTGCACTCCGGCATGGCAGCCGGAGCCCACGTCATCCTCATCCCCGAGCACCGCACGAGCCTGGACCAGATTTGCGAGTGGGTGCAGTCCGTGCGGGATCGTGGACGCGCACCGCTCGTCGTTGTCGCAGAAGGATTCAGGCTCGACAGCATGGATGACGCCCACTCCGAGCGGGGACTCGATGCTTTCGGACGCCCGCGGCTGGGCGGCATCGGCGACCTACTCGCACCCGAGATCGAAGCCAGGCTCGGCATCGAGACGCGCGCAACCACCCTCGGTCACATCCAGCGCGGCGGAACGCCCACGGCCTACGACCGCGTACTCGCCACCCGATACGGCCTGGCTGCCGTGGACGCCGTGATGAACGGCCTCTGGGGCCGGATGGTGTCGCTCAGCGGCACGAACATTACCCACGTCGCCTTTGAAGACGCGCTCGGCAAGCTCAACACCGTGCCACAAGAGCGTTACGACGAAGCCGCCATCCTCTTCGGCTAAGCCTTCGCCCCATCCCTCACCTTCTCTTCCCACACTCTGCTCTGCCTTTCATCATTCAGGAGGAGGTGGGGTAGATGAGGCTGATGGGGCGAATGTCCATCACAACAGGCAGCATCCGTCACTTCTGTCACACACACTCCTGAATAATGAAAAGAACGAAGAGGTAACGTTGGGTCATGTTTCGCGCATTGTGGGTCAACCGTGACGACACCGGTGTTCGAGCCGGGCTCAGCGAGCTGTCGGATGACGCCCTCATGCCAGGCGACGTCACGATCGATGTCAAATACTCGAGCCTGAATTACAAGGATGCCCTCGCCATTGCCGGGCGACCGGGCGTGATCAGGGACTACCCCCTCATTCCCGGCATCGACCTCGTGGGCACGGTAGCGACATCCGATAACCCGCGCTGGACGGCAGGCGACCGCGTGATCCTGAACGGTTGGGGCGTGGGAGAAACTCATCACGGCGGACTTGCGGAACGCGCGCGCGTGAAGGGTGAATGGCTCGTGCGCGTGCCTAAAGAGATGACGACGAAGCACGCCGCCGCGATCGGTACGGCCGGATTTACCGCAATGCTCGCGGTACTCGCGCTCGAGAAGGCTGGGGTTGAGCCGAGCTCCCCGCGGGTGAACTCCGAAGACAACGCCAACCCACGCGCCGCACGCCACGCGGCCAGCGCGCCCGAAGACCGCGGCGACATTCTGGTGACCGGCGCGGCCGGCGGCGTTGGCTCCCTCGCAATCGCACTTCTTTCCGGCGCGGGTTACCGCGTGACGGCCTCGACCGGCCGCACCGAAGAATCCGATTACTTGCGGCGGTTGGGCGCCTCCGACATCATCGACCGCAACACGCTGTCCGAACAGGGCAAGTCCCTGCAGTCGCAGCGCTGGGCAGGAGCGGTCGACTCGGTGGGAGGAACAACGCTCGCCAACGTGCTCGCTCAGACCCAATACGGTGGTGCGGTCGCCAGCTGCGGTCTGGCGCAGAGCGCCGATCTGCCCACCACGGTGATGCCATTCATCCTGCGCGCGGTCACCCTCATCGGCATCAACTCCGTGCTCGCACCAGCTTCTGTGCGCAAGGAGGCCTGGCGCAGGCTAGCCCTCGAACTCGACACAGAACTGCTCGACGAGACAACAACGACAATCACACTTGCAGATGCCGTCGGCCGGGCCGAAGACGTACTCGCCGGCAAGGTGCGCGGCCGCCTCGTAGTGGACGTGCGCGCGTAGCCCTCCGGCCATCCACCCGACCGGCCAATCGACAGCGCGGGGTTTCGTTATCGATGCAGCCGCGATATCATCCGCATCGATAACGAAACCCCGCATCGTCGATCGCCGAACGGGGGTCAGCGACCGGAGAGTCGCTGCAACCCGCGGGACAGTTTCTCCCGGCGAAAGCCTCGCCCGATCAGGTGAGCCGCGAGCCACTGCACGGCCGGCAGTCCAACGGCGAGCAGCACACGGATGCGACGCGGGAGTGGTGTCGGCAGCACAATGCCCGAGCCGGGCCGCACGATCGTCTCGTGCAGCCTGAGTTGGAGCGGTTGCATTCGCTTGACCGGCCAGAGCCTACGGCGCTGCACCCGGGCAAGATGACGCTCCGTGAGCGTGCCGTCGCTCAGTGGCGCGGCCAGGAAATTAGCGGCGGCTACCGCATCCTGAATTGCGTAATTGACACCGACTCCGAAGGCGGGCGACATGGCATGAGCGGCGTCCCCGATGCAGAGAAGCCCTGGCTGGTACCACCGACTAAGCCGGTTCACCTGCACGGAGAGCAGCTTCACCTGATTCCATTCCGAGACGCTGCTCACGACGGGTTCGAGAAAGCCTGCCGTCTCGACGATCCGGCGGTGAAACGCTTCCATCCCGCCAGTGCGAATCTCGTCGAGACCTCCCTTGGGGATGACCATGCCCGCCTGGTAGTGATCGCCGCGCGGAATCGTCAGCACCATCGAATGGCGGTCGATATAGCCGAGCGTAGCCGGCGGCGCATCTTGCGGCTTCGGCAGAGTGAACCACAGCACGTCTATCGCGACGCCGAAGTCGCGAGCGATGAGTCCAGATGTCGCGCGCAGCACGGACGCCCGCCCGTCGGCGGCTACGGTGAGGTCGGCGTGGATCTCGACCTGGCCATCCGCATCTCTTCCTGTCGCACCAACTACCCGGCCATCCTCGCGAAGTAGGCCGGTCATTTCGGTGCCCATGAGCAGGCGAAAATTCGGATACTTTGCGGCCTGGCCCGCGATGAAGTAAAGAAAATCCCACTGCGGCATGAGGGCGAGAAAGCGCGTGCCCCGACGCAGTCTTCCGAAGTCGACCGGGCGGATGCGGTTGCCGCTGATAACAACGTCGAGCGTGGTGATTTCGTCATGGGGTAGTTCGAGAAACTGTTCCTTCAACCCCAGTTGGTCAAGCAGATCGATCGTCGAGGGGTGGATAGTGTCACCACGAAAGTCTCGCAAGAAGTCCGCGTGCTTCTCCAACACAATGACGTCCACACCCGCTCGCGCAAGGAGAAACCCGAGCATGAGACCGGCTGGGCCACCACCCGCGATGCAACACTGCGTCACGAGCAAACGCGCTGTCATCCGTACGCCTCCCGACTACGCCGCGATTCCATGCAACACTACCGAGCATGAACATCGCTCTGCTCATAATCGGATCTGTCCTTGTCTTTCTCGCCGCGGCATTCCATGTCTATATTTTCTTTCTGGAGAGCGTGACTTGGCGAACTCCGAAGACCTGGAAGACGTTTGGGCTCCCCAACCAGGAGCAGGCGGATATCACCCAACCGATGGCTTTCAATCAGGGCTTCTACAACCTATTTCTGGCACTCGGAATCTTCGTCGGGCTCGCCCTGCTCGGCGTGAACACGACAATCGCCCTCACGCTCATGCTGTTCGGGGCTTTGAGCATGGTTGGAGCGGCCCTCGTACTCTTCATCAGCAGGCCAGGGTCGCGCGCTGCGGCACTCTTGCAGGGCGTGACACCGCTGTTCGGCGTGTTCTTCCTCACACTGGCGGTCGTCGCGCACTAGCGCTCGGGTGCCGGCGGAATCCGATCAGCTAGCGGGTCTGGCTGCAGCGGCCGCGCGAGCGGCGGCAGGCGCGGCTTCCAGGATGCGGGAGACGATCGCGTCGTCGTGCGCGGCCGAGACGAACCAGGCCTCAAACACCGACGGCGGCAGATTGATCCCCGCGTCGAGCATCGCGTGGAAGAACGGCGGATAGCGGAAGGTCTGCTGGGCCTTGGCATCCGCGTAAGTACGCAGCGGTACCGGTGAGAATGCGAAGGAGAACAGGTTCCCCGCGCGCTGCACGGAGTGCTCCACGCCCTCGGCGGTCAGCGCAGCCGAGACACCGCTGGCCAGTTGATCGGCAACGGTGTTCAGCCGTTCGTAGACGGCTGCATCCGCTGCTCGCAGCGTCGCGATGCCCGCGGCAACCGCGACCGGGTTGCCGCTGAGAGTGCCAGCCTGGTAGACCGGACCGAGAGGTGCGAGCAGGTTCATGATGTCTGCACGGCCACCGAGAGCGGCCAGCGGCATCCCTCCGCCGATGACCTTGCCAAACGTGTAGAGGTCGGGCTGCCAGCCCGCGCCATCCGGAACGACACGGGACGCCTCGAGGCCCCACCATCCGGCGCTGTCGACGCGGAATCCGGTGAGCACCTCGTCAAGAATGAGCAGCGCACCGTGCTCACGGGTGATCGCCGAGAGCGTGCGGTTGAAGCCGCGGGCCGGCGGAACGACTCCCATGTTCGCGGATGCCGCCTCCACGATGATGGCGGCGATGCGATCGCCGTGCTCGGCGAAGGTTGCGCGCACGGCGTCGAGGTCGTTGTACGGGAGCACCAGGGTTTGTGCCGCGGTGGCCGCCGTCACCCCGGCGGAACCGGGCAAGGCGAGAGTGGCGACACCGGATCCGGACTCCGCCAGCAGGGCGTCGGAGTGCCCGTGATAGTGCCCGGCGAACTTCACCAGCAGATCACGGCCAGTCGCTCCGCGGGCGAGACGGATGGCCGTCATGGTCGCTTCTGTGCCGGTGGAGACAAGGCGCAGCTTGTCGACCCCGCGTTGCACGGAACCGTCCGGCTGGGTGACAGTAACCCGTTCCCGAACGAGCTCGGCCAATTCGGTCTCGCCCGGAGTTGATGCACCGAAAGAGAGTCC
>JBDTAD010000313.1:0-2437 GCA_039924815.1 Lacisediminihabitans sp. | reverse complement strand
CTTCCTCACCGGGGCACGCGTCGTCGTTTCCCTGGCCGTTGTGCTCGGGCTGCTCTGGATGCTGCAGCGCCGCCTCACGCGCGGCTCGCGCAAGGGAGCTGCAGGCCACCCCGTCACCATCGTGACGAAGCAGGCGATCTCGCCGAAGGCATCCGTGGTCATCATTGATGTCGACGGCACCCGACTGCTGCTCGGCGTCACCGAGCACGCGGTAAGTGTCTTGCAGACCGGCGAAACCCCAGAACCGGTTTTCGAAGAGGCACCAGCCATTGCCGGGCCTTCCGCCGCCAAGGCTTTCGCCAGCTCTCTCAGCAAGGTCACCACGGCCAAGTTAGCTGGCCAGAAGGCCACAACGACCAAGGCTGCAACTTCACGGGACGGCACCGAGCTCGCTGCATTCGCCGCTCAAGGACCACTCGCCGGATCGATCCTCTCTCCCGGCACGTGGAAGCAACTCGCGACGACCCTTCGGCAGGGCCGGTGACCTTCTTCGACGTTCACGACGCGCGGTCGCACCGCCGTTGGACGGCCGCGCGCTGGGCGGTGGCGATTGCCCTTGTGCTCATGTCGGTCACCGTGATCGTTCTCCTCACCGCGACGGCCGGCCACGCCGCGCCGCTCGAACCGATAAACCCAACGCCGCCAACAGCCCCATCAACTCCGTTGCCAACTGACGGGCTAGGCGGAGTATCGCTGCAAATCAACGGGCCGAACGGCGGTCCGTCGAGCTCCATCATCACCCTCATCGGAATCACGTTCCTGTCGGTAGCCCCAGCGCTGCTGCTCATGATGACCTCGTTCACCAAGATCTTCGTGGTACTTGCCATCACCCGTAACGCACTCGCGCTGCCATCGATCCCGCCGAACCAGGTACTCGCGGGACTCGCACTGTTCCTCACGCTGTTCATCATGGGGCCGGTCATCGGCGACATCAACAACGTGGGGATCCAGCCGTACCTGCACGGGACGCTGTCGTTCAACGACGCGCTCTCGGCGGGTTCAGCTCCCCTGCAACACTTCATGCTCGCACATACGAAGCAAGAAGATATCGCGCTGATGACCAGGTCGGCAGGGATGAAGAACCCCGCCTCGCCGGAGTCGGTCCCGCTGCTCACCCTGATCCCTGCCTTCATGATCTCCGAACTTCGCTCGGCCTTCATCATCGGCTTCGTCGTCTTCGTTCCGTTCCTCGTGATTGACCTCGTCGTCGCAGCGGCACTGATGTCCATGGGCATGATGATGCTGCCACCAGTGATGATCTCACTGCCGTTCAAAATCTTGCTCTTCGTGCTTGTCGACGGATGGGGACTCATCATCACCGCCCTGATCAGTAGTTATCGAGGTGGCTGATGAACTCCAACGCCGTACTGGACATCGCCATGCAGGGCATCATCGTCGCGGCAAAGCTCGCCGCACCGATCCTGATCACCGCGCTCGTGGTGGGCTTCGCAATCTCGCTACTGCAGTCGATCACTCAGATTCAGGAAGTCACGCTGTCGTTCGTGCCGAAGGCTGTTGCCGTGGGTATCGCCTTGATTGTGTGCGGCAATTGGATGATCGCCGAGATGGTCACGTTCACCCAGGGACTGTTTGCGTCCATCCCCACTCTGCTCGGGGGCTGACGTGGACATCCCCCTGAATCTGAACTGGCTGGAGGCGACCTCGCTCGCCGCAGTGCGCATGACCGCGTTCCTCTTTCTTGCGCCGCCGTTCTCCTTCAGTGCGATTCCCAAAAGAGTCAAGGCGATGCTCGCCATTGGCCTTTCACTCGCGGTGTCCCCCGCAATCACACCGCATTACCACACGCTCGAAACCGCGGACTATCTGATGGCTCTGGTTCTTGAGATCGTCGTTGGTGCCGTGCTCGGCGCGCTCGTCATGATCATTTTTTCGGCCATCCAGTCCGCGGGTGGGCTCATCGACATGTTTGGTGGGTTCTCGATGGCTCAGGGCTTCGACCCACTCTCGATGATCAACGGTGCCCAGTTCACTCGGCTATTTCAGATGACCGCACTCGCCCTTATGTTCAGCTCAGGTGCGTACCAAATCATCATTGGCGGGCTCACCCGCAGCTTCACGGCCATCCCCATTGGTGGCGGCATGGACTTGAGCTCACCGGTCGCGGCGATGGCCTCGGGGCTCACCCAGATGTTTCTCGCTTCGGTGCAGATTGCAGGGCCCCTGCTCGTTGTGCTCTTCCTCGCCGACGCGGGCCTCGGCCTCCTCACCAGAGTTGCGCCGGCCCTCAACGCCTTCACCATGAGCTTCCCGGTGAAGATCCTGTTGACGCTCACCCTGGTCGGTGTCATCTTCGTCGCCCTGCCCGGCATCGTGAACAACCTCACGGGCCAGGCCATCAAGGTGATCGGGGGTGTTGGCTAGTGTCAGATTCGCAGGAACGCACCGAGAACGCCACCCAAAAGCGAATGAAAGAGGT
>JBDTAD010000312.1:0-2745 GCA_039924815.1 Lacisediminihabitans sp. | reverse complement strand
GTCGGGCGACACTGCGTTGGGCGACACTGCGTCGCGCGACGGGTCGTCGGGCGACGCGTCGTCGGGCGATTGGGGCTCCTGCGGCTCACTCACTCCGCCATGATACCGGGCGAGGCAGCAGGCCGCCCCGGTACGGCATCCGGATCACTCCCCGGGGTAGACCAGTCCGATCTGCCTGCGGACCTCGTCAAGGGTCTCCATAATCTGCACGCTCTCCGTCCCGGGGAGCACCTCGCCGGAGATCAGCCCTTCGTGCACCAGCCGTTCAAGCTCCCACGCCTGGAACTGCATTCCGCGATTCTTCACGGGCTGATCGAAGCGCTCGAGTTCAATGCCAGCGTCATCGAACACGGTAAACGGCGTGGGCGTGTACCAGACCGATTCGATCTCGATACGACCCTTGGTACCAACGATGGCGGCACGGTTCGGCCCGAGGGCGTCGAGGGCAGTGTGCAGCACTGCCTGCTGCCCGTCTTCATACCCGAGGATGATCGCGGTCTGCCGGTCGACTCCGGTTGAGGTCTGTGAGGCGTTGGCGTACACGCTCGTGGGCACGCCGAACACGTCGTGGGCGAAGGACACCGGATAAATACCGAGGTCTAGGAGCGCACCTCCGCCGAGCGCCGGATTGTTGATGCGATGGGACGGATCCTTGGGCAAGTTCTGGTCGTGGTCGGCGAGCAGCGTGCGCACCTCACCGATCGTGCCCGCGGCGATGATCTCGCGGATGCGGAGCATGTGCGGCAGGAACCTGGTCCACATGGCTTCGAGCACCACAAGCTTCTTCTCGGCTGCGAGCTCCACGACGGCCCTAGTCTGCGCTGCCGAAAGAGAAAATGGCTTCTCCACGAGCACGTGCTTGCCAGCCTTGAGCGCAAGCGTTGCATTATCGGCGTGCATCGGATGCGGCGTCGACACGTAGATCGCGTCAACCTCCGGATCCGCGACGAGGGCGTCGTAACTTCCATAGGCCCGGGGGATGCCAAACTCAGCCGCGAAGGCATCCGCGGACGCCTGCGTCCTAGATCCCACAGCGACAACGCTGAAACCGTTGCCGAAGAGGTCCGTCGTCTGCTGGTGGGCAATTGACCCGGTGCCCAGAATTCCCCAGCGAATCTGTCCTGTCATGATCTGCCTCCCCGTCGAACGACTCTCGCCCGAACTGTTAGCTCAGAGCGAATCTAACAGTCCGGACGAGGTGATCGAGTAGGCCTAGCAACCGGCCCAGCGAGCGGCTGCCCTGGTGAAGTTAGCCGGATCGCCGTTTCCACCGTGGATCATGGCGAAGTAGATGCAAACGTTCTGGGTACTACCGCTAAAGGTCGGACGATAGAGCGAGGCACGGTGCGGGAGCGAATCCCACCACTTCTGCGCAACAGTAGCGCCAGAGTTTCCTGAGCCACCGGCAAGGTTGCCATCGCAGCCAACGCTCGGCACGATGTCGGAGTAGTACTGTCCATTCGCGTCCGGAGCAATGCTCCTGGTGCCCATGTGCCCCCAGGTATTACCGGGGTCAGCACTGGGGTCGTTCGCCATCCACTGCAGGCGCGTCTGCATGCAGGTGTCATAGCGGAAGTGGCTCATCGGCACTGGCTGGAGGCAGTTGGCCACGCGGATAGCGTTGTACGTTGCTGCGAAGGAGGCCAGATCAGCATTACCATTCACGCCACCACCGGGGTTACCGGGGCACGAACCACCGGATGCGACATACGCCGCCTTGCGCTGCGCGACGGTACCACCGCTTGTGGCCCTGCCAGCGCTCGCCCCGCCACCACTCGCCGCTGCGGCTGATGCTTCGACGACGACCGGCACGGGTACTGGCTTCTGTGCCAGGTGTTCAGTGTCAACGGTTGTGACGACCGGGGCCGAAGCCTCGGCCTTAAGAGACGCCGCATTCTGGGTGATCGATGCCGGGGCTCCGCCGATAAACGCTGAGATATCTGCGCTGGGCGTCGTTCTCGAACTTGCGGTCGAAGGTGAGGCGAAGATGGGGAGGGTTGCGTTTCCCGCGTAGGCGGAGCCAGCACTTCCCAGAATCGCCGGACCACTCCCGCCGACAAACGGAAGCACCAGAGTCAGCACCGCCGTGAAAATAGTCGTCAGTAAGGCAAAACGCTTCATTAAAGTTCCCCCGAACCCCCTAAGACCAAAGCATGTACCCCGATTAACACGCGCTCAATAGTCTTAATTTTTAGCCACGGTATGCGGATATTCCTGAAATCGCAAGTTGAACTCTGCCCTGAGAGAGGAAAACGCCTCGAACTGGGGGCGTTTCGTTACCTAACGATTCGGATAGCGGTTCAGGTTGTCCCGCACTTGTCCCCCAAAATGCCGACACAGTTAGATCGCGTTACGGGCGGGTATTGGCGAGCGTATTTGGTCGTGGAGCCGCCTGTCAGAATCGAACTGACGACCTTCTCATTACGAGTGAGATGCTCTACCAACTGAGCTAAGGCGGCGTGAGCCCGTTGCCGAGCGCACAGCAAGAAAGCTTAGCCGATTCGCGACGGTGCGCCGTCACTCGTCAACGGCACTAGCAGTGCGGATCAGACTTCGGTACCGTTCCGTTGACCAGGAAGTTGTCGACCGCGTCGTTCACACAGGAGTTCGACTTGTTGTACGCGGTGTGGCCCTCGCCCTTGTAGGTGACGAGGTGCCCGTTCTGCAGTTCCTTCGACACGTTCACCGCCCACTGGTATGGCGTCGCGGGGTCGTTCGTGGTTCCAACGACGAGGATCGGCGCGG
>JBDTAD010000311.1:0-6051 GCA_039924815.1 Lacisediminihabitans sp. | reverse complement strand
ACGAGTTCCGGTGCGATGGGCTCGTGGCTGAGCTTGTCTGTGCCGGCGAGCTCGGAGAGCAGGAGCGCGATGGCCCGGCGCCCAATTTCGACAAAGTTCTGCCGAACCGTGGTCAGTGCAGGTGCGAAGTGTGCGGCCTCCGGAATGTCATCGAATCCTACGACGCTTATGTCGCCCGGCACGCTCACTCCCACATCTCTGCAGGCGTGGAGGAACCCGAGCGCGGTCTGATCGTTGCCGCAGAAAATCGCTGTGAAGTCGCGGTCTTTCAGTAAGTTCATTCCGATCTGGTGGCCGGTGGCTGCCGTCCAATCGCCAAAGAGACACTCCCGTGGCTGGAGCCCGGCCTGCAGCATTTCCTCGCGATAGCCGACATATCGCGCTTGCGCTTCGATCCAGTCAGAGGGTCCGGAAATGTAGGCGATTTGCTCGTGACCCAGCCCGATCAAGTGTCGCGTCGCGAGTCGTCCGCCGTGGGTTTGATCGATGGAAACGCTGCGCTGTGGATCAAGTCCGGTGGCTTCGAGGGTGACGTAGGGCACTCCGATCGAAAGCTCTCGCAGGGCCTTATAGATTCCGTCTTGCGGAGCAAGAACCACGAGCGCGTCGATGGATTGATCGAGTAGAAAGTCCAGGCCGGCTCGCATCGATTCATAGTCGCCGGTGGTGATGTTCGTGACGCTCAGTCGGTACCCGCCGAGTCGTGCCGCTGCTTCGATGGTCTGGATGCTTGTAGTTGGACCGTACAGGCCGCTCTGGGAAGAGAGCACACCGATGGTCTTCGACCGGCTCGTCGCGAGAGCTCGTGCCGCAGAATTGGGCCGATAGCCGAGCTCGCCAATGGCAGCGAGCACTTTAGTGCGGGTGCTCTCGCGTATCGCAGGGCTGTCGTTGAGCGCTCTAGAAACGGTCTGATACGACACTCCAGCTGCACGAGCAACGTCCCGAATATTGGGCGCACGGCGCTTTGGGACGTCCATGACGACCTCTTGTCTTTTTCGGTCAATTATGGGGGCAACGCGGCCCGAGAGTCAGACAGCATGGCGCGGTTCGTAACTTTTGCATTTTCATAGTTGACATCCTTGGTTCGGTCTGTTCTACTGTTATCCTCCCGAATGTGATCGTTCACATGTGATCGGTCACACTGCATTTGCGTCAAGCTATTACAGCGAAATGGAACCGTCAATGAGGTTGGTTTTCCCGTGCACGTCTCTACCGGCCAAAGTGTGCACGAATTCGAGGCAACCGTCGTGATGGCGAGAGTAGCGTCAGCGCATCCGCTGGGGCTGGTTTCCGCCACGGGGCACAGTTATGAGATCCATGGTGCGTACAAATCGTTCTCGGGCGTTCCTGTGCTTAAAGACGTCAGCATCGATTTCCAGCCGGGCCAGATCCACACGCTTGTTGGTGAAAACGGGGCTGGTAAATCCACTCTGCTCAAGATCATGTCCGGGATTTATTCGGCCGACGCGGGCGAATTTGTTCTTGACGGTGTCGAACTCGGCGCGCTCACCCCGGCGGACGCGCAAAAAAAGGGCATCTATCTTGTACCGCAGGAGCCGCGGCTCATGCCCGATCTGTCTGTCGCCGAGAACCTCTTCCTGGGGGCGCTGCCCGTGGGAAAGCTCCACATCATGGTCGACTGGAAAAAGATCAACGAATCCGCCGGCGAGCTTCTTGCCGCAGTGGGGCTGAGCAACGACCCACGGATGCTCGCCGGTCGACTTTCGCTCGCCCACCAACAGCTTCTCGAATGTGCCCGCGCCCTCGCGCACGGCTGTGGCGTCATTTATTTTGACGAGCCAACGTCGCCACTGTCGAGCCATGAAGCAGACAAACTCTTCTCGCTGATGAACGATCTTCGTGAGCGTGGACTGACCCTGGGTTTTATTAGCCACCGGCTCGACGAGGTGGAGTCAATCTCGGATCGGATCACAGTCATGCGCGACGGCGAGGTCGTCGAGCGCTCTGAGCGCGGCGGACTGAACCGCGGCGAACTTATCCGAGCGATGGTCGGCCGCGACCTCACCCTGACTCAGCGTCCCCAGCGGGAGTCCGTTACGACGGGTGCGCCGGTTTTTGTCATCGAAAGTCTTGAGAGCGCTCCCGAGGTCAAGGGAATCTCGCTTCACGTAAATGCTGGAGAAATCGTCGGTCTCGCTGGCTTGGTCGGAAGCGGCAGAACTGAACTGGCCGAGAGTGCATTCGGCATCCGCTCCGCGAGCGCGGGTACGGTGCTGATCGAAGGCAAGGACATCACGGGGTACTCGCCCAGCGAGTGCATCGAAGCCGGGTTGATCTATCTGGCAGAAGACCGCGGACGCAACGGAATCTTCGCTGAGGTCGACCTGACGCGCAACGCAACCTCAGCGGTCGTCTCACGATTACCACGTCGGTTCGGTTTGTTGAAACGCAAGGCTGAGCAAGACAGCGCACTGCTCGTGGCAGAAGAAACCGGTGTGCGCGCGGCGAACATGGACTTGAGCCTGAAGTCACTCTCCGGAGGAAATCAGCAGAAAGTACTGCTCGCTCGTTGGGTCCTCGCTACTCCCAAAGCGGCAATTTTCGATGAGCCGACGCGCGGTGTCGACGTTGGGGCAAAAGAAGGGATTTACGAAATCATCGAGAAGCTTGCCGCTGACGGTCTTGCGTCGATTGTCATTTCTTCGGAGCTCGAGGAACTCGTGCGGATCTGTGACCGGGTGTACGTCATCTATGAGGGTAAAGTCGCGGGCGAGTTGACCGGGGACGAGATTACGGCCGAAGCGCTTGGCAACTTTGCGCTGGGAGCGGCCTGATGTCTACGACGCTCAGCGAAACGCCTCAGTTCTTGCAGGAGCGCGGTGGGCGTGTGCGCGCGTTAATCGCGCGACGAGACGTGCAGTTGATTCCGGTGATCCTGATCATCGCTCTCATCAGCGGCGCTGCGAATCCCGCGTTCTTGTCGTCGCGGGTTATTTCGAGCCTGCTGATCGCGGCGATGGTCACGACTTTAATGGCACTCGGGCAGACCTTTGTGATGTTGACCAAGGGAATTGATCTTTCGGTCGCACCCATTCTCGGTCTCTCCGCCGTGATCGTCGGGTTTCAGGCGCAGGATCACGGCTTGCCACTGGTGCAGGGTCTGTTCCTCGGCGCCGGAATCGGCATCGTTCTCGGCGCGGGCAATGCACTGCTCGTGAGCATCTTGCGGGTCCCCCCCATCATCGCGACGCTCGGTACTTTCACCGTGTACGGGGGATTGCAGTTCCTCGTCACCAACGGCAGTCAGGTCAATACAGTCCCGAACCAGTACACAGTCTTTGGTGTCGCAGGATTCACGATCCTGCCGGGTGTTCCTTGGCTCCTCATCGTCGGAGTGGTTTCGACCATCTGTGCCGGGTTCGTCTTGCGGTACACCGTCTTCGGGAGAAGCCTCTATGCCATCGGCGATGACGCCGAAGCGGCCTTTCGCGGAGGAATCCCGACCACCCGCGTCACTTTCATCTCTTATGTCGTATGTGGCTTCTTCGCGGGAGTCGCCGGCGTTATTTATCTGATGCGAACCGGATCTGCGGATGCTCTGACCGGCACCCAGACCAACGAAAATTTGAACGCGATTGCCGCGGCGCTGATCGGGGGAGCTGCGCTCACGGGTGGACGTGGAAACGCGCTCGGCGCCCTTCTCGGAAGCATCTTTCTTTCCTTGACCCTGTCCGCCATGGGAATTGCAGCGCATATTCCCGATGAATGGCAACCAGCGGGAATTGGCGTGCTGATCCTGCTTGCGGTCGTCGCTGATCCGCGAGCTCGTCAGGGCAACAACATCCGGTCACTTTTGCGCAGAAGAAAGAGTGGAAGCCGATGAGCACCATACAGCCAGCGCGGTTATGGCGCACGCCGATCTGGGGCGGCATCTTGGCTGTCGCGCTGATCGCGGAACTCGTCTGGTTCTCCTTGATCAACCGAAACTTCTTTGGCGGCGGAGTGGGGATGCTCACTCAGATCGAGTCGTTCATTCCCACCGGTATTCTCGCGATGGCAAGTGCCCTGGTCATTTTCACGGGCAACATCGACCTCTCTGTCGGAGCAATCGCCAGCCTTGCATCGGTGGTCGTGGGGACCGCGCTGCTCGCCCACGTCAACATCATCGTTGCGATACTGCTCGCGATCGCCGTCAGTACGCTCATCGGACTGATCAACGGTCTGATAGTCACGCTGCTGGGGATTGACTCGTTGCTTGTGACGCTTGCGACGCAATTCATCGCGAGCAGTGTTGCTGTCTCACTCGCCGGCAACAACCCACCATCCGGATTCGCGGCTGACTTCCTCTCTCTGGGTGGCGGCACCATTGGGCCTGTTCCCGTGATCCTGATCATCTTCGTCCTCGTTTCCGTGGCTGTGGCTTTGCTCGTGGGGCGTACGCGATTCGGTCGGCGCACCGTCTTGGTCGGCTACAACCCTTCGGCCGCAAGATACACGGGCATCCCCGTGGCACGCACGGTCGTGGGTGTGTTCACACTCAGTGGCGTCATCGCGGGAATCGGAGGCGTGGTGCTCGCGGCATATTTCAACGCGGGTCGTTCCGACTCCGGGCTAGCGCTGCTTCTGCCCGCCATTACCTGCGTGGTCTTGGGCGGTGTCGACATCTTCGGAGGGCGAGGTCGCATAGGCGAGGTCTTCGTTGCGGTTTTGCTGCTCGGATATTTGACCCAGGGCATGCTCAACGCGGGCTTCAGCTCACTCACCGCGAGCATGGTCACGGGAATTCTGCTCATCGTCGCGCTCGTCATAAAGATCGCGGTTGAACGCCCAGGGGGCGACACACTTCTCGGTGCAATCAGGCATCGAGTAACCGCACGAGCCGCAACACTCGTGCGCAAACGATAAGGAGAACAGAAGTCCCGTAACTCTAGCCCATCCGAGAAATAAGTTTCTCGAGTCAACCGTGCTTGGTAATCGCCAGAACTTTGCCGGTCCATGGTCGTACAGGATTCGCTAGTCCAGCAATTCAGCAGAGTCATCCGTAAATGAGGAGTTCCAATGATGCACTCACGAAAGTATCAACGCGCGGCAATCGCGACTGTCGCAATGACCGCCTTCGCCCTCGTCCTCGCAGCATGTTCGAGCGGGACTGGAAGTGCAACCACTTCCAGCAGCTCGAGTTCGACCAAAGGCAAAGAGATAACGCTTGCCATTGTCCCGAAGCTACTTGGCCTGTCGGTGTTCGAGGCGAATGTTAAAGGCGCCAAGCAGGTTGCCTCAAAGCTCAAGATCAAGATCAACTACACCGCATCGGTCAAGGCCAGTGGTGCAGATCAGGCTCAGGTGATTATGGGTCTCGTCAACAGCAACAACCCGCCGAATGTCATTGCGTATTCCGCCAACGACCCGACGTCCATCGTTCCTGCTCTGAACGCAGCGACGAAGGCTGGCATTAAGGTCATCGGCTTCGACTCGGACGTGACTCCGTCGGCCAGGTTGTACTTCATCCAGGACACCGCGTACCCAGCAATGGGTAAGGCGCTCATCGATGCGGTTGTTGCGCATGGTGGATCGAGTGGGTCGTACGCGATCCTGTCGTCGACCAAGGATGCAACGATCCAGAACGCCTGGATCGCAGCCATGAAGGACTATGCGGCAAAGAACGACCCGAATTTGAAGCTCGTCGACATCGGCTATGGGCAGTCCAACCAGGCAACCAGCCAGACCCAGGCCGTCAACCTGATCAACTCCAACCCTGACCTCAAGGCGCTCATCCCCATCGATGGCGCGGCTGTTCCCGGGGCGCTCGCGGCGGTTAAGTCGCAGGGTGTTGTTGGCAAGGTGGGCGTTTTTGGTATCGGTGACCCGAACCCGAACGCTCAGTACTTCGAAGACGGATCCCTCACCGGGCTCTTCCTCTGGGACGAAGTGAAGCAGGGTGAGCTGATCGCTTACCTCGCTCGCGGAGTGGCCGATGGCACCATCAAGGGAAGCAGCCCGACGTTCACCGCGGGTGATCTCGTGTCGTTCACCGTGACGGATAGCCCGGCGCCGGGAACGATTATCTTCTCAACGCCGCTGCAGTTC
>JBDTAD010000310.1:0-2928 GCA_039924815.1 Lacisediminihabitans sp. | reverse complement strand
CACAATGACTACCCTTGTGGCCATGAGACTGTGGTCGGTGCATCCGCGATACTTCGACCGACAGGCGCTGACGGCGTGCTGGCGCGAGGCGCTCCTCGCCCAGGCTGTGCTCGCCGGGGCGACGAAGGGGTACCGACAGCATCCGCAATTGGAGCGTTTTCGCGAACATCCCGCGCCCGAGGCGGCCGTCGCCCGCTTTTTGAGCGGGATCGCCGATGAGGCGGATGACCGCGGCTACAACTTCACGCGGAACAAGATTGGCAAACACGCGGGGCCCGTGACGCTGATCCCCGTGACGAGCGGACAACTCGCCTACGAGTGGGCGCACCTCAAGGGCAAACTTGCCAGTCGAAGCCCAGCGGTTGCTAAGCTCTGGGCCGATCTCACGGAGCCGGAGCCACATCCAGTGTTCGTGGTGGTCGACGGACCGATCGCTACGTGGGAGAGGCCAAGCGGTTGAGCATCTCACGCTGAGGCTCTTACTCTGCGTTCCCCGAGCCGGCCGCTGCCGCGCCTTGAAGCGCTTGGGCTTCGTCACTCGTATTGCTGAGGTTGTCTAGAAAGCGAATCACCACTTCGCGTTCGTCTGGATCAAGGTTCGCCGCCACGTCGAAGCGACGCGCGTGAGTGCGCCCCACGGTGTCTCGAACCTGTTCATGAGTCTCCTGCGTGATGGTAATCATCAGCGCCCGTCGATCGCTCGGATGAGCGGAGCGCTCGATGTGGCCAGCAGACGCAAGCCGATCAAGGAGTTTGGTGGTCGAGGCACTGGAGATCTTGAGGTGTTACGCGAGGTTACCGGGCGTTGCAACGAGACCCTCGTTCTTGCAAATAACAAGAAAGCGCAGAGCCTTCATATCGTTCTCGTTGAGCTTCATGTGGTGTCGCGAACTGAGGCTCATCTTCTGCTCGGCCTCGCGCCACCGGCGGATGGCTTGCAGCACGCGCACAATCTGCGCGATCTCTGCATCATCCATCGCGGAGTAGTCGACCAGTTCCTGATGCGGGTCTACAGCGCGCGGGTCAAGCACAACGTCTTCGACCCTCATAGGCACGCTTGCTGGTTGGACCATGATGTTATGTTATCCCTAAACATAATGCTCGCTTAGCTATTTATTAGCTATACTAGCTAATTCACTGCTAACTAATTAATGAGGGGGTTGGGATGACACTCGAGAAAGACGGCGAGGACGTAGTGCTTCTCGACGAACGCGGCGAGACTATCGGGCTGGCAAGCAAGGCGAGCGTCCACGGCCCTGATACCCCTCTGCACCTGGCGTTCTCCTGCTACGTACTCAATGACCAGGGCGAAGTCCTGATTACCAGGCGAGCACTGGCCAAAGCCAGCTGGCCGGGCGTCTGGACCAACTCGTTCTGCGCGCATCCTGCACGCGCCGAACAACTCATCACGGCGGTGCATCGCCGAGCCGCCTTCGAGGTTGGACTCGAACTCAGCCACCTTGAGCTCGCGTTACCGATATTCCGTTATCGGGCAGTGGATGCCGCGGGCATCGTTGAGAACGAAATCTGCCCGGTCTACGTTGCGACTAGCTCACAAGAGGTGACGCTGCATCCCGCCGAAGTAATGGACCACGCCTGGGTGGATCCGCTTGATCTGGGTCGTTCCATTCGTCTCACCCCGTCGGTTTTCAGTCCGTGGCTGGTCCTCCAGTCACAACTACTCCCCCTGCTCGGCGGTCCGCAGCACTCTGTTTCCGCCTCACTGGAACACGAACGAGAGCGAGTCTGAGATGACGCTGACAACACCGCTGCTCGGAACATCCGAGCGCATCGACGAGGTCTCTGAACGACTCTCCGAGTTTTTTATGCAGAATGAACGCGAAGCGTTGGCGTACGGCCGCCACTACGCGGAGTTGTGGTCAGGCATGCGTCGCTCGAGTGATGGCGGCAAACGCTTCAGGCCTGCTCTGGTGGTCGGCGCGTATCACGCCCTCGGCGGCGAACGCGCAGACGAAGCTGTCACCGTTGCCATGGCGTTCGAGCTACTACACACCGCGTTTTTGTTGCACGACGACGTCATCGATGGTGATGTAGTTCGCCGTGGCAACCCCAATCTCGTTGGAACGTTCTCGGCGCGCGCATTCGGCCAGGGTGCCAGCGCGGCTGCTGCTTCCCGCTGGGGAGAAGCCTCCGCGATCCTCGCTGGAGACCTGCTGATTCACGCGTCTCAAGCTCTCGTGGCTCGACTCGACGTTGCGTACGACATCCGGGGTGCGCTGCTCAACCTGCTGGAAGAGTGCATGTACGTCACTGCCGCGGGCGAGTTGGCAGACGTGGCCTTCAGTAGCGCCATAGAAATTCCCGTGCTGTCACAGGTGATTTCAATGGCGCAGTGGAAGACCGCCCACTACTCGTTCCAGGCGCCGCTGCAAGCCGGGGCCATGCTCGCCGGAGCCAGCACCGAGACGCTCGCGGCGCTCGGAGAGTACGGCCGCAATGTGGGTATCGCGTTTCAGCTTCGCGACGACGTGCTGGGGGTGTTCGGCGCGCAGGAGTTGACCGGCAAAAGCACGACCAGTGATATCCGCGAGGGCAAAGTCACTCCGTTGATGTGTTACGCCCTGCAGCGCAGCGAATCGAGAGAACTCAGCGACATCCTCGCCCGAGGAGATGCAACCGAGAGCGACGCCGCCCGCGTTCGGGAGATCCTCGAGGCGGTCGGGGCGAGGTCGTTCATCGAGCAATTGATCGCCGAACACACTCACGCCGCCCTGACAGCCATCGAGACGCCCGCCATCCCCGCTGTGCTTCGGGAGCAGCTCGTCGAGGTCGCGGCTAAAGCCAGTGAGCGTTCCCGGTGAGCCAACGTCGCCGCGGCGATACCGGCCTCGCGCTCTACACGCGCGCGGCCCACAAAAGTTCCGCAACGATCATCCATGAATATTCGACGTCCTTTGGGATGGCCGC
>JBDTAD010000309.1:0-3628 GCA_039924815.1 Lacisediminihabitans sp. | reverse complement strand
GTTAACGACGAAAGGCCGCCCCGAAGGACGGCCTTTCGTGAGCGAGAAGGGCTAGCGGCGCAGGATGGCCAGCATGCGCAGGATCTCGAGGTAGAGCCAGACGACGGTGAGCATGATGCCGAAGGCGGCGCTCCAGCCGTAGATGCGGGGAGCGCCACGAGTGACGCCCTTCTGGATCATGTCGAAGTCGAGCACGAGCGAGTACGCCGCCATGATGATCACGAGCACGCCGAGCACGACACCGAAGGGCAGTCCGCCGAGGAACGGGATGGGCGCACTGCGCAGGCCGAACGCATCGTTGGTAGCTCCGGTCGCCATCATGATCACGTTAATGACAGAGAAGACCAGGTAGCCGATCATTGCGATCATGAAGACCTTGGTGGCTTTCTTCGATGCGCGGATCTTGCCGCTCGTGAACAAGGCGAGCGTCACGCCGACGACCACGAGGGTTCCAATAACGGCCTGAATCGCGATGCCCGGGTAGAGCGATTCGAAGAGCACCGTGATGCCACCGATGAAGACACCCTCCACGGCCGCGTAGCTGATGACGAGTGCGGGCGATGGCTTCTTCTTGAAGATATTGACGAGGGCGAGCACGAAGCCGACGAGAGCCGCGGGCAGCGCGAGCACTGGCACGAACCATCCGATGGCAGCACCGACAAGAAGAACGGCGAAGCTCGAGATGATCTTGACCATCACGTCTTCGTAGCTCATGCGGTCGGTCTGCGCCGAGGTGGCCGAGGGCTGGCTGTAGAGGTCGGTGAGCTGCTGGGCGGTCATGCCGCTGTTGAGCTCAGGAGCCTTGAGTTCCGCCGCCTTCGAAGCACGGGCGGAAAACGCGGGTGAGTTATTGAATGCGGGGTTCGAGGATGTTGCCATGAAGTCAATCTATCGTGCGGATGCCGGTGTATGGCTGGGTGTTCGCCCGCTGTTCGCTATGAGCCGAGCGAGCCACGCGGAACCCACCAGAACCGCTGTCGCAATCGCGACCACAATCGCGCCGGAGCCGTACTGCGGAAAGGCTTGGCCGAGAATGACGCCGGCCGCAAACGGAGCGAGCAGCACAGGATAGCTGCGGGCAGGGCGCTCGCGCACGTAGAGCCAGCCGGCCAAAGGGATGACGAGGGCTGCGGGTGATTCGGCGCCCGTCAGCAGCACGAGCATGATCAGGGCGCTCGGCAGCGACATCCAGAACCTGCGCCATCCTCTGCCCGGCAAGATCCACCAGCCGAGCAGGTGGATCGCCAGACCCAACGTCAGCAGATAGAGCGCGTAGGCGGAGCCTGTCTGCACGAGCACGCCGCCGACAAGAAGAAGTGTGAGTGCTGCGGCATATCTGAACCGGTAGCTGCCCCAGCGCAGGGGATGCCGGGAGGTGGGCTCGCGCCATCCGTCACCAGAGGGACTGGGCTTCGATTTAACCACGCGCACCAAAGACAAGAATCGCGAGATAAACGATGAGAACCACGCCAGCGGTAGACAGGCTGATGCTCACGATCAGTGGCACGTCAATCTTGCGTTTGGAAGGTGCGTTCTGGCTGCGGAATACCACGGGGGCGTCTTCTGTGTATTCCAGCCTGGCGTTGTCGGATGAGGCCGAGGGGATCGGATACTTGGCGCGGATATCGGCCTTTGCCTCGGTCATCGTGCGGGCTCCGGTTGCGGCGCGTACCGCTGCGGCGGCCTTCGCCTCCGAACGAGTCTGCGGCTGTTCCGGGCGAGACGGAAGGTCGTGCGAAAAGGGGTTGTCGTCGTGGATAGAAGGCGTCGCTGTCATCGTTTCGGTCAATGTCGCGGCCGTCGCCTTCATCGAGTTTTTGTGCTCTGGCTGCTCTGATCCCTGAAGAACAATGCTCGGCAGAGCGGGTTCGGCCCGGGTGGATTCCGGAGTCAGGATGGGTTCTACTGTGGTTTCGGTCTTGACGCTCTGCGGTGCGGCGGGCGCGCTCTCGGCGCTCGCATCCGTCTCGGCGGCCACCGGGGCTGGCGGCGTGTGCTGAGCGAAGTTCGACTTGGCCCGTCGCGGTTTGCGCGCGGGCGCCGGCTTGCTGGTGGCCGACTGTTCCGGGTGGCGCTCCAGTGGGGTCACGGCCTTGACGGCCGACGCCGTAGCGGCTGCAGCGGGCGAGGCTTCTTCAACGGCTTTCGGCTCGCCACGGGTCTCGTGTGCGGTGCTTGCGGGTACTGGTGTGCCACACTTCGTACAAAATTTCCAACTCGGGTCGAGCTTTGCCGCACAATTGGCGCAAATCTCCATGAAGAGCAGAGTACCAACAGCGGAGGGGTAATCGCGTAGCGTTGTGATATGAGAGCACTTCGCCATGGCCTGCCGATGGTGATTGCCCACCGCGGCGCGAGCGGATACCGCCCAGAGCACACCCGATCTGCGTACGTCCTCGCAATTGAACTCGGCGCAGACGCAGTGGAGCCGGATCTCGTCACGACGAGCGATGGAGTGCTGGTCATCCGGCACGAAAACGAAATTTCGGGCACCACGGATGTCGCCGCTCATCCCGAGTTCGCTGCCCTTCGCACCACCAAGACAGTGGAGGGCGAGAAGCTCACCGGGTGGTTCACCGAGGACTTCACCTGGACCGAGCTGAGCACCCTGCGCGCGCGCGAGCGGCTACCGAAACTGCGTCCTGACAACCGAAACTTCGAGGGTGAAGACGGCATCCTGCGCTTCTCCGACCTGCTCGAGATTCTGGATGCCGCCCCACCGATTGCGGCGACCGGCCGCCGCGTGGGCCTCGTCGCCGAGATCAAGCACGCCAGCTACTTCGCCTCGATCGGGATGCCGCTGGACGTGTTGTTCGCCGCGGAACTCGCTCGAGCGGGGTGGGATGACGACGAGCGGCTGACGGTGGAAAGCTTCGAGACGACCGTGCTCGGGCAGATCCGCGACCGCGGCATCCGCGCACGCTACATCTTTCTGCTGGAGGCTTCTGGAGGCCCGGCCGACCATCCGCAAAAGTTGTATGCCGATCACCTCACGCCTGAGGGGTTGGCGGCGCTCGCTGCGGGAGACGGGGTACCGCGAGTTGACGGTATCAGCGTCGACAAGCAGCTGCTGCTGGCGACGGATGCCTGCGGCACGACACTCACCGACCTGGTCGATCGTGCGCACGCGGCCGGGCTCGCGATCTTCTGCTGGACCCTCCGCGCGGAGAATCGTTTTCTGGTCATGGATCTGCGAATTGGCACGTCACCCGCGGCCCACGGAAATTGGCGGCGTGAGTTCGAGCTCATTCTCGGCAGCGGCATCGACGGAGTCTTTGCCGACCAGGCCGATCTCGCCCTACAGGTGCGTGCGGCTCTGGCGAGCTAGGGATCCGTCTGTCCGTTGCACCCCTCCGAGTCACCTCCTGTCTCGTCCCAAATGAAGGCAATCCGGCCGCGAGCTGGTTCTGTTCCCTGTCAGCCTGCCGCCGCATCCGCAAATGCCTTCATTTGGGGAACGGACTCGATGCTAAAAAGCGCGGATGAGTTCATTGGGGACGGGGCTGTCGGCGGATGGTGGGGGCGAATGGTTAGAAGTGGTCGCCGTGCGCGACAGCAGCGAGAATAGCGGCCTCGACTTCATGCCAGCGGTAAATGATCTGGTTGTAGCTGAAGCGTAGGACGATGT
>JBDTAD010000308.1:0-2787 GCA_039924815.1 Lacisediminihabitans sp. | reverse complement strand
GCGCGTGCTTCACGCTGCGGCCTCCCTCGACTATGCGGGCCCAGACCCGCGTGCCCAGTCGCTGCGGCGTGGACGCTCGGGCATCATCGGAGTTGTCATCGAAGACCGGCTGAGCGATGCGTTTCGCGACCCGATGAACATCGCCATGCTCGACGGACTCGCCGAGGAGACCGGTGCAATTGGGTCTGGTCTGCTGCTCCTCACTGACACCGGCGATGGCCAGCTCAGTATTGAGAACGCGCCGGTCGACGCGGTGGTTCTGATCGGATGCAGTACCCGGCTTGATTCCGCCGTCGCCATTTTGCGCCGGCGCGGCATTCCCCTGGTCGCCGTTGAGGCAGAGCCAATGGAGGGTGTGCTCGGTATTGACCTCGATAATCGTGAGGCTTCGCACGCGCTCGCCGCACACCTCGCGGAACTCGGCCACGAAAGGGTCGCAGTTGCGACGCTTCCCTTGACGCCGAGCGGTGAACGAGGCGTGCTCACTCCCGAACTGGAAGCCGCGAGCTCTGGCTATACGGCATCCGCTCGACTGGCCGGAGTGCGCGAGGTCTTTCCGCACGCCACCGGCTGGGCCACTATCGGCAGTCGCCCGGACGAAGGCCGTATCGCGGGCCTCGAACTGTTGGCCCGCTCCGGCATTACCTTGCCAGCAGATGTTCGCCCCTCGGCAATCATCGCGCAGAGCGACCTGCTCGCCCAAGGCGTGATTCTCGCTGCCAAGGAGTTGGGCCTGCGTGTGCCACAAGACCTGAGCGTGGTTGGCTTCGATGGCGTAAGTCTCGACGGGATGGGTGAACACGACCTCACGACGATGGTGCAGCCCGCGGTCGAGAAGGGACTCGCGGCGGGGCGCGGAGTCGTGGCGCTACTGAACGACGAGCCGGGCGTGCCCGAGAGCTTCATGAGTGTGTTCCACAGGGGAAATACGACCGGGCCCGTTACCGCCTAGCGGGTGCCGACGATCATCCACTTGGCCGTGCGGGCGCGCAGCCCGAGGGTGACAGCGCGCGCCCCGAGATAGCCGAATGCGAACGCGACCATGAGCCAGGCGAGGCCCACGGCATCCGCCGGTGCCCACACCAGCACGGCCCAGGCCATCGGCGCAAACGCTGCCAGGTTCACCACGCCGGTGAGAGCGAGGTAGCGGGCGTCTCCCGCGCCAATGAGCACGCCATCGAGCACGAACACAACGCCGCCCAGCGGAACCGACAGTCCAAGGACGACCAGAGTTGGTGGCAGTAGGCCGGCGACATCCGCAGAGCTTGTGAACAGCCCGCCAAGCACTCCGCTCGTCGCGATGACGATCAGTCCGAGCATGGTTCCGCAGAGCACGCCCCACTCGAGGCAGCGCCCTAATACAGCGCGCACGGCAGGAAGATTTCCCGCACCGAGAGCCTGCCCAATCAATGCCTGCGCGGCAATCGCCAGTGAGTCCAGCGCGAACGCGAGTGTGGCAAAGAGGGTCATGGCTACCTGGAATGCCGCTAATTCCGGTGGCCCGAGTCTCGTCGCTGCGAAGACGGCGAGCAGCATGGCCGCGCGAAGGCTCACGGTGCGCAGAAACAACCAGCCACCGGATGACGCGCCCAGCTTCATACCGGCCCGCTCCGGACGCAGGCGCGCACCCGTCGCGCGCGCGTGGTGCAGCACCACGCCGATGTACACCGCGGCCATGCCCCATTGGGCGACTACGGTGCCGAGTGCAGATCCCAGCAAACCGAGACCCAGACCGTAGATGAAGAGAAAGTTGAGAGCGATGTTCGCGGCGAACCCAAGACCCGCGACGTAGAGCGGGGTCCGGGTGTCCTGCAGTCCGCGAAGAAGGCCGGTCGCGGCGAAGACAAGCAGCATCGCTGGCAATCCGAGCATCGACAGTTGCAGGTAGCCGATAGCCTGCGCGGATACCGCGGGCGTCCCACCAAACGTGTCGATCAGTGCTGGCGAGAGCACCCATCCGGTTGCCGCAAGAATGACGCCGAGCGCGAGCGCCAACCACACCCCGTCAATGCCCACGGCCACCGCCCGACGGCGATCTCCCGCGCCGAGCCAGCGAGCCACGGATGGTGTGGTGCTGTAGGCGAGAAACACCATGAGTCCGACCACGGTCTGCAGCACTGCGCTCGCGAGCCCCAGCCCCGCCAGGGGTGTTACGCCCAGGTGGCCCACCATGGCGGAGTCGGCGAGCAGGAAGAGCGGCTCCGCGATGAGGGCACCGAGCGCGGGCACCGCGAGGCGCAGAATCTCGCGATCGATCGGACGGGGGCTGAAAATGCTGATGCCCGACCTTATCCAGCGTTGTGCGCATCCTGCAGGTCGACCAGCGAAGAAAGCGCGTATCGAAGTCGCGTGGTGGCCTGCTCGACAGCGGCTGTACAAACGTATAGCATCCTATTCATGCGTATACCATCGGATTCCTCAGACAGCGATCTGACCGCGCGTGCTCGCCTGCGCAACTCGGCAATCGAGGTCTTTGCCCTCCGGGGCTTCACCGCATCCGTGCGCGATATTGCGGCTCACGCTGGCGTAAGCGCGGGTCTCATCACCCATCATTTCGGCACCAAGCAAGTGCTACGTGAGGAGTGCGATGCCGAGGTTCTGCGCCAGTACCGCACGGTCAAGGGGGACGGGGTTGCCACGTCACCGGGGCAAACCATGACTCTGTTGGCCGAACTTGACGACTACGCTCCGATGCTCGTGTACATCCTTCGCAGCGTGCGAGAGGGCGGAGCCGCCGGCGTCGTCTTTCTCGAAAACATGATCGAAGAAGCTGTGGCGTTCTCCGAG
>JBDTAD010000307.1:0-11512 GCA_039924815.1 Lacisediminihabitans sp. | reverse complement strand
CGATTGTTCTCGTGAGCTGCATCCTGCTCTGGGTGGGAGTGGGGCTCGGCATCGGACTTGCGATCCTGTGGATCGGCATCCCAATTCTCGTCGGTACGCTTCTCCTCGCCCGATCGTTCGGCACTCTTGAGCTTGTGCGGTTGCGCGCTGCCGGAGTACCCGTGGCTGTCTCGTCCCGGTGGGCAACGGGGCCTGGTGGCTTCGTCCGGCGAGCCCTTCGTATCCTCGGTGATGGCCGATACTGGCGTCACGTGCTTCACGGTGCCATTGTCAATCCGGTCCTCGGCATTGTGACCTGGTCACTCGGGCTCGCCTGGATCGTGGTGTCCCTTGGTGGTCCGAGCTACTGGTTCTGGAATCGCTTTGACGAGATGCCGGATAACAACAACTGGTGGATTCACGGCGCTCTTTTTTCCTGGGTCAACCCCTCGTATCACCTCGAGAGCACCCTTGCGCAGCGCGTTCTCGCGGAGAACATCGTCTTCGCAGTCATCGGAGTGCTCTTTCTGCTCACCCTGCCCTTGGTGATTCGACCGCTCGTTCTGCTCCATGCGCTCGCGGCCCGAGCTCTCTTGGGTGAGGGGCGCACGGCCGCGCTCAAGAAGGAAGCCGCGGATGCCGAGGCGTCACGCTACGCCGCCGTGCTGGCCGAAGATTCCGGACTTCGCAGGCTGGAGCGCGACATCCACGACGGACCTCAACAGGGTTTGTTGCGCATTCAGCTCGATCTCGCTGGTGCTCTTCGTCGCCTCGAGGATGGCGATCGCGAAACGCACGAACTCATCGAAGGATCGCTGCAGCTCACCAAGGAGACACTCAACGAACTCCGACAGCTGTCACAGGGCCTCGCTCCGCCGCTGCTGCAGGACAGGGGCCTCATCCCGGCAGTTCGTTCGCTTGCCGACCGAAGCACGGTGCCGGTGACGGTTGACGTGACCCTGGGTGAGAACGCCGTCGATCTCACTGAACTCGAGCGGAGCGTTTACTTCGTGATCGCCGAACTTCTGACCAACGTGTCCAAGCACGCACAGGCTAGCTCTGCCCGGGTTTCTCTTGCTCTCGAGATGAATGCGTCTTCGGACCAAGTCTTGGTGCTTCGGGTATCAGATGACGGCCGGGGTGGGGTTACCGAGCGCGAGGGGGGAGGGCTTGCTGGCCTCCGTGCCAGAATCACCGGTCTGCGCGGATCCCTCGTGATCGACAGCCCCGTCGGTGGTCCGACAGTGTGTTTGATCGCGATCCCGATACCACCCCAGTCGTCACCGCAGGCGCACGACCGTAGGGTGAGGTAATGACCGCCACCCTCGCTCCAGTTCGGATCGTTCTTGCAGAGGATTCCGCTCTTCTTCGTGAGGGCCTCATCCGCCTGCTCCACGAAGCAGGGCACGAGGTTGTCGCCAGCTACGACAATGCTGACCACCTGATTGCGGAACTCGAAAAGACTCGACCAGGTCTCGCGATTCTCGACATTCGGATGCCGCCCACTTTTCGCGACGAGGGCGTGCGGGCGGGCATCCAGATCAAGAAGACGCACCCCACCATCGGAGTGCTGTTGCTCAGCCAGTATGCCGAGACCGAGTATGCGCGGGATCTCATGGAGCCGGGAATCGGCGGGGTCGGGTACTTGCTCAAAGATCGTGTCTCGTCGCTGACCGAGCTTCAAGAGAGTATCGCCAGAATCGTCAGCGGCGGTACGGTGATCGACGACGAGATCGTGCGCGACTTACTCACCCGTCGACACGATCCTCTCGAGGCACTCTCCCCACGCGAGAGAGATGTGTTGTCGCTCATGGCCGCCGGGCACACCAACCAGGTCATTGCCGAGAGGCTTCACCTGGCAATCGGCTCGATTGAGAAGCACAGCACGTCGATTTTCAGCAAGCTCGGTTTGGATGACGCCGGATCCACTCACCGCCGTGTTCTCGCCGTGCTTACCTGGCTGCAGCACGAGTCGTCTGCTCGTGGACGAAGCAGTGGGGCTTAGTCGCACGTGGCAGCGGAGCGTCCCGACGGTTCGTCGAGTCGCCACGCGCAGTGCCGCTAGGAACTATTCGTGTGAGGCGGCCGAGGTGTCACGCCTGAGTGAAGTAGTGCCCCAACTCCAGATCTTCGATCAAGCCAGGATGGGTCGGCTCCCAGCCGAATCGCTGCTGGGTGATCGCGCTGGATGCCGGGCTATCCATGCTGAGAAAAGCGCCGAGCCAACCGAAGTGGTCGGCGGCATCCTCGGGCGCGATGCTCACCGTGGGCACATCGAGGCGGCGGCCGATGACCTCTGCGATTTCGCGCATCGAAACGCCCTCATCGCCGACCGCGTGCAGCACGGTGTTCGCAGGCGCGTCTTCTAGACCGATGCGGAAGAGCTTTGCGGCGTCGAAACGATGTACCGCGGGCCAGCGGGCGCTGCCATCGCCCACGTAGCCAGCGCTGCCCTTGGCACGATCGATCTCCACGAGAGCTTTGATGAAGCCGTGGTCGCCGTCGCCGTGCACGGAAGCTCCAAGACGCACAACCGATGACCGGATGCCGCGCTCGGAGAAACCGAGCAAGGTCGCCTCGGTGAGCGCTCTCGGGCTCCACGCGGTGGCGGGATCCGGCAGATCCGTCTCGCTGGCCATTCCTCCAAGAAGGCCAGACGCGATCACGATAGGACGGCCGGAACCTTCGAGAAGGTCACCGAAAAGCTGCACGGCGGCTAAGTCGATCGCGGCGGCTTCGTTGTGCGCGGTGAAGTCGTGCACGAAGGCGGTGTGGATGATGCCTTCCGCGCCTTCGGCTGCTGCGCGCAGGCTGTCCAACTCAGTGATGCTGCCGCGCGCCACCTCTGCTCCGGCCGCGCTGATGGCCGCGGCAGAGGCATCCGACCTGGCCAGTCCGACCACCTGATGGCCCGTGGCGAGGAGTTCTGCGGTGACGGCTGAACCGATCCAGCCCGAAGCTCCTGTGACGAAAACACGCATGAAAATACCTCCGGTCGACATCCGGCTGCTCTCCGCCCAGTGCGAAAAGTTCAGTGATGTCAGTAACTGACATGAACGATACACCTAATGTCAGTGACTGTCATCCTGTAGCATCAAGCCATGAGTCGATGGGAGCCGGGCGGGAGCGGACGCCTGGAGCAAGCCGCGATGGAGCTCTACCTCGAGCGCGGGTTCGAGCAGACAACGGTCGCCGATATTGCCGAGCGCGCTGGCCTGACCGAGCGCACTTTCTTTCGCCACTTCGTCGACAAGCGGGAGGTTATCTTCGGAGGGCAAGCTGATTTTCAGCAGATGTTCGTGGATGCGGTTGCAGGGGCACCGGATGCCGCGAGCCCGCTCGATGCCGTCGCCGCAGCACTCCACGTTGCCGCTGCCCAGTTTGAGCCGCGCCGCGCGTGGTCGCGAGAACGCCAGCGCGTTATCGACGCGAATCCGGCGCTGCAGGAGAGAGAGCTGGTCAAGCTTGCCGCTGTTGCTTCTGCCATCGCGGCTGCCCTGCGGGAGCGAGGCGTGAACGAACCAGCCGCAAGCCTCGCGGCGCAGTCTGGTATGACCGTGTTCCGTGTGGCCTTTACACAGTGGATTGCCGATGACAACACTCGCGAATTCGCGAAGATTATCGACGAGGCGCTCGCCGCGCTCACGAATGTTACTTCGGCCGGATAAGTTCTGGCGTAACGAGTGAAGTACGGGTCGTTGAGCAGCGTAACGTTGATCACATGAATCTCGGAAAACTTCTTCTTCGCGTCGTAGTCGGTGGTGTGTTCGTCGGTCATGGTCTGCAGAAGCTGACAGGAGCGTTCGGCGGCGGCGGCCTTGAGGGTACAGAGAAGATGGCGGAGCATCTCGATCTTCATCCGGCGAACCGCAACGCTCTCGCCGTAGCGCTCACTGAGACCGTGGGCGGTGCGGCCATTGCCGCGGGTGCCGCTACGCCTCTCGCCGCTGCCGGACTGATCTCCACGATGGTCACTGCGGTGCGCAAGGTTCATTTCAAGAACGGTCCGTGGAATAGCGCCGGAGGCTACGAATACAATGCGGTGCTTATTGCCGCGGTAGCCGCGATCGCTGGCGGCGCGGGCAAGATCTCGATTGACGCAGCGTTCGGCAAAGCGAAGTGGGGCGCTACGGGCACTCTCTTCGCGCTCGGTGCTGGCGTTGTCGGCTCCCTCGCCGTGGTCGCGCTGGGCAAGCGCAACGCTCCGGTCGTTGAAGAGGCACCTATTGACGTGGCACCTATTGACGAGGCACCATCTGATGAGGTGCCGGTTGATCAGGCGGCGGACAGCGCGGCCAACAGCTAACTCAGACCTGCTCTTCAACGTCCCCGATCATCGCCGGGTCAGGCCCAGAACGTTGGCCTGTAAAGTTGACGCGATGGAGGTCGGATGCGCACGGCACTGAAAGTGAGTGACAGCGCACTGGACAGCACCCTGCAGCGCCGACCGCAATGACGACTGTCGACGCGCCGCATCCGAGCATCCGGGTGCGTTTGCGGGCGGGCGGTGCCAGCATCGGCACCTGGGTCCGCCAGTCGAATTACCTTCAGAAGTGGTTGGTGCTTGGCACCTTTATCGGCATCATTGCGGGACTCGGCGCGGTCGTGTTCTATACAATGTTGCGCTGGGCGAGCGAACTGTTCTTGGGCGGGATTGGCGGATATTTCGTACCGCAGCCCGCGGCCGAAGACGGCTTTCTGGGTACCTCACACTTCCCGACCTGGTGGCTGATCCCGATCATCGTCTGTCTCGGCGGGCTGCTCTCCGGCATCATCGTGTACCTGTTCGCGCCGGAGGCAGAAGGCCACGGCACGAACGCCGCTATCGACGCGGTCCACCGCAACCCACGCATGATCCGCTCACGGGCGGTCATCGTAAAGATGGTGGCGTCGGCCATCACCATCGGATCGGGCGGATCCGGTGGTCGTGAAGGGCCGACAGCGCAGATCTCTGCCGGGTTCGGATCGTTGCTCGCCCGCACCCTGAACCTCTCTCCAGAGGACGGCCGCATCGCGGTGTCCATCGGCATTGGTTCAGGAATCGGCGCCATCTTCGGAGCCCCATTGGGTGGCGCCGTCTTGGCCGCGGACATCGTCTATCGCGACGACTTCGAGGTCGAGGCGCTCATCCCCGGCCTGATCTCCTCTATCGTCGGCTACACCGTGTGGGGGCTCTTCGAGGGCTTCACGCCGATGTTCGGATATGTCGCCTCCAACTACCGGTTCGATCATCCGGTACAACTGCTGTGGTTCGCGGTAATCGGTGTTCTTGCTGGTTTCGTGGGGCTCTTGTACGCGAAGTCCTACTACTCGATCGCCGAGCTGAGCAAGCGGATCCGCGTACCCTCCTGGCTCCGCCCCGCAATCGGAGGCCTGGCCGTCGGCCTTCTCGCGCTCGCTATTCCGCAGGTGCTGGGCACCGGGTACGGCTGGGCACAGCAGGCACTGGGGCGTTCGACGCTACTGGCCATACCGCTGTGGATCGTGCTCGCGCTGCCCTTCGCCAAGATCCTCGCGACGTCGCTGTCGATCGGCACCGGTGGGTCCGGCGGTATTTTCGGCCCCGGTACGGTGATCGGCGGCTTCGTCGGCTGTGCACTCTGGCGGTTGGTGGAGCCGTTGGGCGCGAGCTGGGGAGTCCCGCACTCTCCGGCACCGTTCGTCATCGTCGGGATGATGGCCTGCTTTGGCGGCATTGCCCGCGCGCCACTGGCCATGATGTTGATGGTCGCGGAGATGACCGGCAGTCTCACAATCCTCGCGCCGGCGATGGTTTCTGTTGGCATTGCGTACCTCATCGTGCGTCGCAAGGACGCCACGATTTACCGCAGCCAGCTGCGCAACCGTGAAGAAGCACAATCCGCGCGACTTCGCCTAGGACTGCCGCTCCTGAGCCGGGTCGCGGTTGCCGAGGCCGCTGTTGCAGCCCGTGTCGTCCTGACACCCGACGTGACGGTAGCCGACGCTATTGCGCGGCTGGAAGCTGCCGCGGTACCGGGGGCACCAATAGTCGACGTCGATGGTCGCTTTCGCGGCACCGTCAGCATGGGCCAGCTGCGCAAGGTCGAAGCATCCGACACCCCGATCGAGCGTTGTGTTGATGCCACCGCCGCGACCGTGTCGGAACGAGCCGATCTGGGCGAGGCCATCGACGCACTGCCAGAGGGCTATGGGTGGCTCACGGTGCTGGACGACGACCGTCGCGTGGGCGGCATCCTCGCCATCGGCGACATCGTGCGTGCCTACCACGCCGCCCTGCGTTCCAACGATCGGCGGATGGCTCAGGTCAGTGCCGACTCCGGAATCACCTACATCAGAATGACCGCAGCCTCGCCTCTGGCCGGACACACTCTGGCCGAGCACGGACTGCCCAACGGCGTCATTGTCCTGTCAGTGCGACGGGCGGATGAGGTGCTGCTGGCCGCCGGGTCCGTGCAGCTTGAGGCGGGCGACCTCGTCTCGGTGCTGGCCCCTCCGGACCTGCTCGTCGCCGTGCGCACGCTGCTCGCACCGGTTTGAGGCCGCCGAGTCAGCTGCCCGATGTGCCGGCTCACGGGCAACTGATTCTTTAGGCGCTCCCCCGTGGAGCAGCATGGTCCAGAATCCTGCGCCACACGTTCACGATGGCGAGACTCCCGCCGCCCGGCACTCGTGCCACGCGCCCTTGAGGAATCCGTTGTGCCAACCATCGCCCTGGTGAGGTTCCGATGCCGCGATCAGCAGCACCGTAAATGAGCACGATGGCGGCCTGGACGCTGCCCAGCTCGTCGGCCCAAGAAAAGTCTCGTGCGGCAGCAGAATCCGTCTCGATTCCCACCGATCCCTGGGCCGCGGCCTGCGCAAGCATATGGTCGAGACGCAGGGCGAGGCCAGACTTGGCGAACATGGGGTCGTTGGAGTCGATGCCGAGCGCATCCCAGCCGAAGCTCGGAGGGTGAGTTCCCAAAGGGTTGCTCTCGGGGTTGGGCAGAGGATTGTCCTGGGCGCTGCGCAGAGCGCGCACCGCGAGACCCACCACCGCAACTCTCGAGATCAGTGCCGGATGCCGGGCGGCGAGGGACAGCGCAATGGCGCCGCCAAATCCCCAGCCGACCGCGCCGAACTGGATGTGCTGCCCCTGCTCGACCTTGACGTGGTGGCTGGTGAGGTACTCGGCGATGTCGTCCGCTCGAGCCTGCACCTGCCGTGATTCGCCCTCTCGCAGGGGTTCGGAACCGCCATAGCCCGGCCGTTCGAACGACAGTACGCGCACGCCGGAGTCCGCGGTGACCAGCGGGTTCGGGTCGAATCCGCTGGAGCCAGGCATCGGGTGGCACAGCACCACGACGCGCGTCGAAAACGGATCGCCCAGCGTGGTCACGCCCATGTGTCGCCCAGACGACAGGGTGAAGGTTAGGTCAGTCATGCGCGAACTCCATTTCTCTCACGCACTTTCGTTGCCACCGACCAACTCTTGCTGGATCTGCTCGAGCGACTTGTCTTTCGTCTCTGGAACCTTCCAGGCAAAGAACGCGATTGCGAGGATGCCGAGGAATCCGAAGATGAAGAAGGCGCCCTGCCTGCTCACGAGTGAGATCAGCGTGAGGAAGGTTCCAGCCACCAGGAAGTTCGCCGCCCAGTTGAGCACCGTCGCGAGCGACATCGCCTTGCTGCGGATGCCGAGCGGATAGATCTCCGAAATCATGAGCCAGAACACCGGCCCGAGCCCGACCGCGAAAGATGCGATGTAGACGATGAGCGCCACGAGCGCGAGATAGCTCGCATGGTGCTGCAGCCACGGCGAGGCGAAGAAGACGCCCAGGAAGATGATGGCGACCGTGAGCCCCACAGTGCCGATGAGAAGCAGCCGACGACGCCCGACCTTGTCGAGCAGCAGCACGGCCACGATGGTGAAGACAACATTCGTCACTCCCACGAAGACCGTTTGCGTGATCGAGGCGCTGTTGGTGAGCCCGGTGTTCGACAGAATCGTTGGTGCGTAGTAGATCACTGTGTTGATGCCGACGAACTGCTGGAAGATCGCAAGCCCAGCACCGATCCAGATCAGCGGTCGGATGTTCGGCTTCAGCAGGTCGCGCACCGTCGTAGAGCTCTCCTTCTTCTGAGCGTCTTTGACGTCTTCGATCTCCTTGTCGATGTCGGCATCAGGGTCTGATCCACGGAGCTTCTTCAGCACCTCGCGAGCCTCTTTCTCCCTGCCGTGCTCCATAAGCCACCGAGGCGTGTGTGGCACGGTCAGCATTCCGACTGCGAGCGCGGCGCCGGGGATCATCCCGACTCCGAGCATCCAACGCCACCCGTCGGGAACCCCAGAGAACGCGAAATTTACGAGGTAGGCGATGAGGATTCCTGACGTGATCGCGAGCTGATTGAACGAGACCAGTCCGCCGCGAACTCGTGGGGGAGACACCTCGGAAATGTACAGTGGAGCAACGAACGATGCCGTTCCTACGGAGAGTCCTAGAACGAAGCGGAACCCGATCAGCATCGGAATCGACACAGCAAAGGCGCAGCCGAGTGCGCCGATGACGTAGATACAGCCGGAGATCACCTTCGTCCACTTTCGGCTCAGCCTGTCGGCGAGGTAGCCAGAAATAATCGCACCGAGAATGGCACCAAGGAGCAAAACGGAAACGATCCATTCCTGCGCCACATCATTGGCGTGCAGATCCTTTTTCAGGTACAGCAGAGCGCCCGAAATAACGCCAGTATCGAACCCGAACAACAGTCCGCCGATGGCGGCAATGATCGATATCCGCACGAGCATGCCATTGCCGCTCGCTCGTATCCCGCTGATGAAGTTACTCATGACCCCGCTCCTTGCTACTCTGCGATCTGCGTGGTGTCGCGCAGCGTTACTTGTCGTCTTCCTCGTGGCCGATCCCGAACGTGCCTTTAACCCGCTCAACGCTCTCCACGAGCAGCGCCTTCGCCGAATCCTTGATTACGGTGAACTCGTTGGGGTCGCCCTTGAGCAGGGCCTCTCCGGTGTTCTTCGCGTATTCAAGCGTGATGTGCGGGGGTAGCGGTGGCACGTTTTTGCTCGTGTAGGCGTCGATGAGGGTGACGCCGCGGTTCGCGAACGCGGTATCCCACGCCTTCGCAACTTCGTCATCCGTCTTCACTCGGATGCCCGTGAAGCCCAGCATTTCTGCCCACCCTGCGTAGTCGATGGATTCGACGTTCTGGGATGTCGACCAGAGCGGGTTCGCATCCTCGGTGCGCATCTCCCACGAAACCTGAGTGAGGTCATCGTTGTGCAACACCATGATGATGAACTGCGGGTTGTCACCCCACTTGTCGATGTACTTCTTGATCGTGATGAGCTCGTTCATTCCGAGCATCTGAAATGCGCCGTCTCCGATGGTGCACACCACGGTGCGGTCCGGGTGGGCAAACTTCGCCGCTGTCGCGTAGGGCATGGCGGCGAGCATGGTAGCGAGGCGCCCGGAGAGATCGCCCATCATGCCGTCGCGCAGTCGGATGTGGTGGCCGTACCAGTCGGCGGTCGAGCCAGCGTCTGCGGTGACGATCGCCCGCGCTGGAAGGCGCTTATTCAGCTCGAAGTAGACGCGGCGCGGGTTGACCCCGTCGTCATACACCTCCATCGCCTGGGCTTCCATTTCGTTCTCCCACTCGATCATCTCGTGGGCAACTCCCTCCTGCCAGGACAGGTCGAGCTTCTGTGTGAGCAGCGGGATGAGCGCGGTGAGCGTCGCTTTCACGTCTCCCCACAGATTCAATTCGGTGGGATACCTCAGCCCCATCTGTTCTGGCTTCAGGTCCACCTGGATCGCCCTGGCCTGGCCGCTTTTCGGCAGGAACTGCCCGTACGGGTAATTGGTTCCGAGCATCACGAGGGTGTCGCATCCGCTCATCTGATGAACGCTCGGCAGGCTGCCGAGGAGGCCAACTTGCTGGGAGTGGTAAGCCACGGTGGACGGAATTACTTGCTTCGCGCGAAGGGTGGTGATGATGCCTGCGCCAGCAAGCTCGGCCGCCTTCAGTACCTCGTCGGTCGCCCCATTAGATCCATGCCCCACCAGGAATGTGACCTTCGACCCAGCGTTGATGATGTCAGCGGCGGCCTGAATGTCGGCCATTGGCGGCGTGACCCGCGTTGAGGGTGCTACGGCGCTCGACCGCGACACCCAATTCATAGGGGTGAGCTCCGGCATGTCCATGCCTTGAACGTCATGGGGAAGGATGATCACTGCCGGGCCGAGATGAACGATCGCGGTGCGGAAGGCGGTGTCGACCACGGCCTGCGCCTGCTCGGGAGAGACGATCGTCTGCACGTAGACGGCGACATCCGCGAGACTGCGTTCGAGGTTGCTCTCCTGCTGGTTGAACGTCCCTAGAGCGTTGAGTCCCTGCTGGCCCACGATCGCGACGACCGGCTGGTTGTCCATCTTCGCGTCGTAGAGCCCGTTGATCAGGTGGAACGCGCCAGGGCTGGAAGTCGCCATGCAGACTCCCACCTCACCGGTGAACTTCGCGTGGGCAGTGGCCATGAGCGAGCAGATTTCTTCGTGGGTGGGGCGGATGTAGTCAAGCCCGACGCCCTCGTGCTCGGCGCGACCGAGTGCGCCGTCGAACTCACCAATGCCGTCTCCCGGGAAGGCAAAGACGCGGCTCACGCCCCACTCCCTGATCCGCTGAATCACAAAATCGCTGACGTTTGCCACGGTGAATCTCCCATTCGTTGTCTCGAGCAGTGCTTCGCGTCTGACACGCAGTGGCTATTCCGCGTTGGACCTCCACGACTCGCGCATCCGGCTGTGTTCGCGCACGATGCGAGGTGCGACGTGAATCGCTACTAGAGCGGCGTTGCATTGGATGTCCGGCACGAGATGCTGCTCGCTTCCCGGCCGTGGGCGTCGTGCGAATCGTCGCCAACTATCGACGCGGCCTGACTTTTACACTGTGCGACTGCGCCGCTGGGAGAACAACCCCTTGTCGGAGTGCCCTGCGCGACTTACAATCTTTGGTTTGACGCTTACTCAGAACTCAGAACTCAGAACTCAGAACTCAGAACTCAGAATCAGTTCCCGTCGCGCCGGATTCGCAGATCGGGGCTAGCGCGTCGATGCGCGCGGTTTCCTGCCTGAGAGGTTGGTCAGCGGGGTCGCGACTTTACACCTGTCCTCATTTTTTACAACCCCTTGTCCATCAAGCTCGCCGGTCTAAAGTGCTTCCTACCGAGCTAAGAAGGCGCCCCGCATAGCCCCGATGAGTCGCGATCGAGTGCGCCACTGGTTCGGATGAGATGAGCGCGACGCGCAGAAGAGATTCCTTCTGCGACGTCACCCACTGGTTGGCTGGATGGCCGCGTGCGGTCTCAGCTGGCAGCAACCCGACGGACCGGATGTGGCGGCGAGATGAATTTATTGGAAGTTACGCGAAGCAGCTATGGCCTGTGCCAGCTCCTGGCTCCGCGCCTGTTGGCAGGCCGCCTACTCGGGGCGTCGATGACGCCCGGCACAGTGGACGTCATCCGAGTTCTGGGTGCGCGCCACCTTGTGCAGGGGCT
>JBDTAD010000306.1:0-4322 GCA_039924815.1 Lacisediminihabitans sp. | reverse complement strand
GCTTCGAGCATCGGTTTACTAAATGCTCCAGAGAGTCCAAAACTCGCCGCCGCCAGCACGGCGATGGCGAGACCGACGGTTGTCGATGAGCGTTTCATGGGACTCCTGAAGAAGAATTGCTGGGGTTGCGACTCTGACGGTAGTCTCGTTATGAGTAAGGAGTCAATTTGCATTTTGCCTCTGACACTGACGACGCCGTTGCCTTTGCCGTCGCGCTCGGCAATACCGTGGCCGGTGCGACCAAGAGCGGAGAAGATGAGCTGTCCACTCCGGCTCAGCTCACCGCGCTTCTCACCGAGAATCGCTACTCCGGTCGGTTCGATCGCGACGACGCCGAACTACGGGAGGTCCGTGAGACTCGGGAGCGTATCCGTTACCTGTGGACCCTCGATCGCGACGATTCGGCCGTCGAAGTGAATCGCATCTTGCGCGACGCACGCGCGCTCCCCCACCTCATGCGCCACGACGGCTTCGATTGGCACCTGCACGCAACCGAGCTTGACGCACCACTGGCTGAGAGAATTCGGGTAGAAATCGCGCTGGCCTTCATCGACGTGATTCGCTCCGACGAAACCAGAAGGCTCCGCGCGTGCGCTGCACCGGATTGCACGGGTATTTTCGCCGACTTTTCACGGAACGGCTCGAAGCAGTTCTGCAGCATCCGTTGCGGCAATCGGATGAACATGGTCGCCTTTCGGCAGCGTGCTGCAGACGATGCGAGCCAGCATCCAGAGCCGGGTCGAGAAGATTAGGCTGGGATCGTGACCGTAGAAGCCGAGCCGTACTACCTCGCACGAGGACATGGGCGCTACGAGTCAACGCTGCGGGCGCAGGGTGCCTGGAACCCTCACGAGCAGCACATGGCACCCGTCTCCGGAATCCTGGCACACAGTCTTGAGAGGTTCGAGCCCCGGGACGGAATGCGCATGGCGCGGATCAGCTACGAGATCCTGGGTCTAATTCCCGACGGTGAGTTCGAGATCGTGTCCACGATGCTGCGGCCGGGTCGCACCATTGAGCTCGTGCAAGCCGAGCTCGTGTCCGGCGGGCGTACCGCCGTGCGCGCCACGGCGTGGCGGATGCAGCAGTCCGACACGAGCGAGGTTGCGGCGATCGAAGACGAGCGGATGCCGATGCCGGACGAACACGCGCAGGCCGCGGCGATGTCCGAGTGGCCGGGCGGATACATCCAGTCGGTCGAGATATTCACCATGCCCGGCCACCGAGCAGGTCACGGGCGCGCCTGGATACGCGCGAAACATCCGCTGGTCGAAGGCGAGTCGTTCACCGAGGTCGTGGCCCTCATCGGACTGATCGACACGACTAACGGGATCGCGACCCGGGTGAAACCAGGCCCCGGAAGCTATCTCTTCCCGAATCTCGACCTGCAACTGCATCTGTACCGTGAACCTGCCGGTTCCTGGCTGGGGCTAGAGAACTCGGTGTCATTCGGGTATGACGGGATCGGCCTCACCTCGACCGTGCTCCACGACACCGCCGGCCCTTTCGGGCGCGCAGAGCAGATTCTCACTATCCGAAAATCGACCTGAGCGACACGAGCCACTCACCAATGTGGATCCTACGGTGTCTAGGTTCAGGACATCGTTGATAGATGAGTCCTCTTCCAGGGTTCCCAATCTGCCTCGCAAGCGGGATGATCGACTCAGCACCCCGCGCGCAACACTCACCGCGCACCGGATGGCGGAGGAAGAAGGCATCAATGGGGGCCCCAGCACCTCGAGACCAGCCTCCACTGCGCCCGCCGCTACGCAACAATCCGCCGGTGCGGCTTCCTGATAGACGGCGGTTGCCGGTCTACGCGTTCGATCCGATGTCGACGCGGTTGAGCGGGCGATTCCTTACGCTCGACGTTCCGTTCGAGCGCGACCTCGAGCCCGGACCATCGGGCGGACTGGTGCAGGTGGTCGACTATGACGCGGCCCACGATACCTGGTATCGCCCGGTCGACCTGAACGATCCGGCGATTCTGGCCCAGGGCGGGCTTCGGCCGTCAGAAAGCGATCCGCGCACCCACCAGCAGGTGGTCTACGCGGTGGCGATGAGCGTTATCGAACGGTTCGAACGGTTCGGGGGTCGGCGGTTCCGTTGGCGCGGCGGCCGGGAGTTGAGGATAGTGCCCCACGCGTTCGAAGGCCGCAACGCGTTCTTCGATCCGACGCGGCGTGCAGTGCTCTTCGGCTATTACAAGGCCGACGAACGTGATCCGGGATCGAACCTGCCGGGGCAGGTAATGTTCACCTGCTTGAGCGTCGATGTCGTGGCACACGAAGTGACGCACGCGATCGTTCATCGCATTCGCAAATACTTCTCTGAGCCGTCGAGTCCGGATGTCTTCGCGTGGCACGAGGCCTTTGCCGATCTGGTAGCGCTGTTCCACCACTTCCTGTTCCCTGAGGTGGTGTCCGAGGCGGTGGCCAACTCGAGCACGGACCTGCAGGAGGGGTCGGCACTGCTCGACTTGGCGCTCGAATTTGGGGAGTCGACCGGACGCGGCGCCGCATTGCGGTCGGCCATCGGGTCGCCGCGCACGCCAGACGCTTTCCTGGCGGCGACTGAGCCGCACGCACGCGGGGCGTGCTTCGTGGCGGCGGTCTTCGACGCCTACCTCGACACCTACCTGCGACAGATCAGCGACCTCCGACGCCTGGCGACCGGTGGAACGGGGGTACTGCCGCCGGGCGCCTTGCCGACAGACCTCGTGAAACGGGTGACGGCCGAGGCAATCCGCAACGCGGACCGACTACTCGGGATGGTCGTGCGGGCCTTCGAATACCTGCCGGTAGTCGACGTGACGTTCGGGGATGTGGTGCGCGGCATTGTTACGGCTGACCGGGCGCTGTACCCGGATGATGCGATGCACTTGCGGACGAACCTCGTGGAGGCGCTGAGGCGTCGCGGGATCTACCCACCCTCGGTGTCTTCGCTGGCGGAAGAGGCGCTGACATGGCCAGGTCCAGCCGATCCAGCGCTAAGCCTGACGCGCGGCCCACACAGAGTCGATCTGGCGCCGCTCATCCTGGAGGCGACGCAAAATCTCGACTTGGGCGGCGAAGCGTCGACGATGATTACGGGCGCGAGCGGGGAGCAGGAAAACGAGGGTCCGGAAGAGACGGACGCGCCGTCAGTGGCCTCCACCGTTGCGAGGTCGGCGGCGGCAAAAGCGAACTCGGCAACTGCTGTCGCACTTATCGAGTGGGCCAAGTATCACGCGCACGAACTTGGGCTGGATCCGGAACTCACGCTGGAGCTGGTGGGGGTGCACGCGGCGTTCGTGCAAGCATCCGACCTGCAGCCGCGGCCTATCGTGGTGGCGCAGTTCGCACAACGCCACGGAGAGCTCGAGGACCAGTCGCTGCCGGTGGACAAGCGAGTAGCGATCCGGGCGGGAACGACAGTCATCGCGCGCGTCGACGGGCAGGTGGTGCACATCGTGGTCAAGCCGCTGCCGCTGACGAAACCAGGTGCGCTGACGGAACCGGAAACGTTCGACGGGAAACCAGATGCGGTGCGCGCGTTCGCTGAATCGTGCAACGAGATCGGTGCGAAGCGGGCCAAAGCGCTGCAGGCCTGGAGCGATCAAGTGACGTCAGCGGACGCGCTGGCGGCCTGGACCGACCAGCCATCGCTGCTTCGCATGACGTTCGCGTCGCTTCACGCTACGGAGGAGATCCCGATGCCCCAGGCGGTGCCCAATGCCTGACCAGACCACCGTTACGGTGCGGATGTACAACGTCGGCTTTGGAGACTGCTTCGTGATCACAATCGCGCGAGATACACAGGTCTGGCGGATGCTTGTCGATTGCGGTGTACACAGCCAGGGACATGCGACGATTAACGGCATCACACGCAGTATCTCGGATGTGGTTCAGACGGTCATCGCGGACCTCACTGCAGTTGCAACTGCCGGCTCTGCCCCGCACCTCGACGCCATCGTCGCCACCCACCACCATCAAGACCACATCAGCGGCTTCGCGGTCGACGAGTGGGCCAACGTCGACGTCGGCCGGGTGCTGGTCCCGTTCGTGGAGGACGTCAACGATCAAGATGCTCAGGCGCTGCGCAATTCGCTCGTGTCTACGGCGACCCAGATCCACGGCTTTATCGAGGAGAGGGCTAAGGCGAATTCCGGGAACCTGTCGGGGCCGCTGGCGTTGGCGAACTCGCTCGCAATCAACTCGATGGGCAACGCGAAAGCAACGGACCGACTGCTGAGCCGCAACGGTACGCAGTTCAAGAACACACCGCCGGTCACGTACGTTCCCGACTTGGACCCCGCAAAAAACGTGATTGCCTTGCCAATC
>JBDTAD010000305.1:0-2831 GCA_039924815.1 Lacisediminihabitans sp. | reverse complement strand
CGATCTCGTACTCGAGGCCGACCCAGGACCGTGGGCTGCTCCTCTGAGCCCTGGTCCGCTCTCGGCGACGCTGGCATTGCCCGGTTCTAAGTCCCTGACCAACCGCGAGTTGGTTCTCGCCGCGCTGGCCGAAGGCCCGTCAACCCTGCACGCTCCATTGTTTTCGCGCGACTCTAACCTGATGGTGCAGGGCCTCAAAGAACTCGGTACCTCGATCGTTGAGGTTCCGGGCAACGGTAAGTACGGTCCAGACCTGCTGGTGACTCCCGGCGAGCTGGCCGGCGGAACGACAATCGACTGCGGTTTGGCCGGAACCGTCATGCGTTTTCTTCCCCCGGTGGCGGCGCTTGCGCTCGGACCCGTCGCCTTCGACGGCGACCCGAGCGCGCGCAAGCGCCCGATGCGTCCCACCATTGACTCGCTACGAGCACTCGGGGTGGATGTCACCGATGACGGTCGCGGGCGTCTGCCGTTCAGCCTCTACGGCATGGGATCCATCGATGGCGGTGAGCTTGAACTGGATGCCTCCGGCTCCAGCCAGTTCGTCTCAAGTCTGCTTTTGGTTGGCGCCCGGTTCACGAACGGGCTCACCCTGCGTCACGTGGGAGAGCGCGTGCCAAGTCACGCCCACATCAACATGACCATCGCGACGCTCGCTGCGCGCGGTGTCCAGGTCGACACCTCGGAGCCGAACCGCTGGGTCGTGCCCGCCGGATCCATTGCCGGAATCGACATCGACATCGAGCCCGACCTTTCCAACGCCTCCCCGTTCCTTGCCGCGGCGCTCGTCACTGGCGGAACGGTCACCATCACGGGCTGGCCTAGCACCACCACCCAGGTCGGGGCCGAAATGTCCGACATCCTGACCAGCATGGGCGGCGAGGTATCCTTCACCGAGACGGGCCAGGGAATCGGCGACTTCACCGTGACCGGCACCGGCACCATCCACGGCATCCAGCTGGACAATGCGAGCGAGCTGGCACCCACTGTTGCGGCCCTGGCTGCCCTCGCAGACAGCGAAACGGTACTCACTGGTATTGCGCACCTGCGCGGCCATGAAACCGACAGACTGAGCGCTTTGGCCACGGAGATCAATGCGCTCGGTGGGGACGTCACCGAGACAGACGACGGCCTCATCATCCGCCCGGCCGCCCTTCATGGCGGTCTCTGGCACAGCTACGAGGATCACCGCATGGCGACGGCCGGCGCGATCATCGGCTTGGTAACACCCGGCGTTGAGATCGATGACATTGCGACCACAGCGAAGACCCTCCCCCAGTTTCCCCAGCTCTGGCAGGGACTCGTGAGCGGCATTTCTACCAGTCGTAGCTCTGACCCGCTGAGCATGTTCTAGGTCGAAGCACCGGTGCTGTGGTGGGGTTGAAGTAGCGGATGAGCTGGCTGGGCGACGACGATGACGATGACGACAAGTACGCCGACTACGAGGCGCGCACGCGACCTAATCCCAAGGGCAATCGGGCACGCACCAAGATTCGCCCCGAGCATAACGACGCCGTAACCGGACGTGTTCTCACGGTCGACCGGGGGCGTTACTCTGTGCTCGTCGGCGAATCAACGGCGAACGAGCACGAGGCAACAGCGTCGCGGGCGAGCGAATTGCGCAAGCAGCCCATCGTCACCGGAGACAGGGTTGACTTAGTCGGCGACACCAGCGGCGACGAGGGCAGCCTCTCCCGCATCGTGCGCATCCAACCACGCACCACGGTGCTGCGCAGAAGTGCGGATGACTCGGACGAGGTCGAGCGCATCATCGTCGCCAACGCAGACCAGATGCTCATCGTCGTCGCTGCCGCGAACCCGGAGCCGAGGCCGCGCCTCGTGGACCGCTACCTCGTTGCGGCGTTCGACGCGGGCATAGCGCCCATCCTGTGCATCACGAAGACAGACTTGGCAGACCCAGCAGAATTCCTGGCCAACTTTGCCGGGCTCGACATCCGTGTGGTTACCAGCGGTGAAGGTTCGGTGCCGACCGATGAAATCCGTTCCATACTCTCTGGCCACACGACCGTGGCGGTGGGGCACTCTGGGGTGGGTAAGTCGACCCTGGTGAACGCTCTCGTGCCAGACGCTCACCGAGCGATCGGAAGAGTGAACACGGTGACCGGCCGCGGCCGCCATACCTCGTCATCCACCATCTCCTACCGCGTGGGCGATGGCTGGATCATCGATACTCCCGGAGTGCGTTCGTTCGGTCTCGGGCACGTCAACCCTGACAACATTCTGAAGTCGTTCACCGACCTGGCTGAAATCGCAGAAGACTGCCCGCGCGGCTGCACCCACCTTCCAGACTCCCCGGATTGCGCGATCATCGAACAGGTCGAGGCGGGCCAGCACGGCGAGGTGGGCAAGCTGCGGCTCGACTCCTTCCAGCGGATGCTGGCCTCCCTCTCCTCCTAGCCGCCACGGCTAACCTTGGAGGCGTGACCGACTACACGCTGCACTCAGATCTCGCGCTCGCTCTGCAACTCGCCGACATGGCAGATGCGATCTCGATGGACCGTTTTCGCGCGAATGATCTTGTCGTCACCACCAAGCCAGACATGTCTCCCGTATCTGACGCCGACAAGTCGGTGGAAAACGCGCTCCGAGGGGCGCTCCTCGACAGCCGTCCAGACGATGCAATCCTCGGTGAGGAGTTCGGGACGGATGGCGAGTCGAGCCGGCAGTGGATCATCGACCCGATCGACGGCACCAAAAACTATGTGCGCGGCGTACCCATCTGGGCGACGCTCATCTCGCTCGCCATCGACGGAGTTCCGGTGGTCGGCGTGGTGAGCGCACCAGCTCTGGGCAGGCGTTGGTGGGCTGCT
>JBDTAD010000304.1:0-5344 GCA_039924815.1 Lacisediminihabitans sp. | reverse complement strand
GCCACGTTTTCGAACACCGTCTTCTGCGGCAACAGCCGGAAGTCCTGGAATACACTCCAAGGTTGCGGCGAAAATACGGCACCTTGCGACTGGACAGTGTGCCCACGTTTTGGCCGAGCACGTGAATCTGGCCGCGGCTGGGGTTTTCTTCCTTGAGCACCAGGCGCAGAAAACTCGACTTGCCACTGCCCGAGGCACCCACGAGAAAGACGAACTCGCCTCGCAGGATTTCGAGCGTGACGGAGTTGAGCGCGGGGCGCGTGTTGCCCTTATAGAGCTTCGTTACCTGATCAAAGCGAATCATGACAGTTTGAGCCTAGGCAGCATCCGACGATCTGCGGTGACACCACAGCGGCGCGCCGTACAGCGCCGCCCCGATTAGGGGCCTTCTCCCAGATGCGCAGAACCCGACGTCCAGCAACCGGCTACGAATAGCATGTCGAGCATGGAGAAGACGAGCCCCACCGCTCATGCGGCCGATAGCCATGACCTCATCCGTGTGCGCGGCGCGCGGGTCAACAACCTCAAGAACATCAGCGTCGAGATCCCGAAACGGCGACTGACGGTGTTCACCGGCGTCTCCGGCTCCGGCAAGAGCTCGCTCGTGTTCGGCACGATCGCCGCAGAATCACAGCGGATGATCAACGAAACGTATAGCGCGTTTGTGCAGGGGTTTATGCCGACACTGACACGGCCTGACGTGGACGTGCTCGACGGGCTGACCACGGCGATCATCGTCGACCAGGAGCGGATGGGAGCCAACCCGCGATCGACAGTCGGGACGGCCACCGACGCCTACGCGATGCTGCGGATTGTTTTCAGCCGACTGGGACAGCCCTACATCGGCTCTCCTCAGGCGTTCTCTTTCAACGTCGCCTCGATCAGCGGTGCCGGGGCAGTCTCGTTTGAGCGCGGCGGCAAGACGGTGAAGGAGCGGCGCGACTTCAGTATCACGGGAGGCATGTGCCCGCGCTGCGAAGGCACGGGCTCAGTCACCGACTTCGATCTCACCGCGCTCTACGACGACAGCAAGTCGCTGAACGACGGAGCGCTGACAATTCCCGGGTACAGCATGGACGGCTGGTACGGGCGCATCTTCGGCGGATGCGGCTTCTTCGATGCAGACAAGCCGATCCAAGACTTCACCACGAAGGAACTTGACGACCTGCTCTACAAGGAGCCAACCAAGATCAAGATCGAGGGCATCAATCTCACCTATGAGGGCCTGGTCCCGAAAATCCAGAAATCGATGCTCTCCAAGGACAAGGAGGCCATGCAGCCGCACATCCGCGCTTTTGTGGAACGCGCGATCACCTTCGCCACCTGCCCAGAATGCGACGGCAGCAGGCTCAACGAGGGCGCACGATCATCGAAGATTCTGGGGATCAACATTGCGGATGCCTGTGCCATGCAGATCAGCGAACTCGCCGAGTGGGTGCTCGGCCTCGATGAACCCTCGCTCGCACCACTGCTGGAATCGCTGCGAGACACCCTCGATTCGTTTGTGGAAATTGGGCTCGGCTACCTCAGCCTGAACCGTCAGACCGGCACGATCTCGGGTGGTGAAGCCCAGCGCACCAAGATGATTCGCCACCTCGGCTCCTCGCTCACCGATGTCACGTACGTCTTCGACGAGCCAACGATCGGTCTGCACCCGCACGATATCCAGCGCATGAATGAGCTGCTGTTGAGACTGCGCGACAAGGGCAACACCGTGCTGGTTGTGGAACACAAGCCGGAGATGATCGCGGTCGCTGATCACGTGATCGACCTCGGGCCTGGTGCCGGAAACGCGGGCGGCGAGGTCGTGTACGAGGGAACCCTCGAAGGACTGCGCGTGAGTGGCACTCTCACCGGCCGCCACCTGGATGACCGAGCTCAGCTGAAGCAGACGGTTCGTGCACCTTCCGGCACGCTTGCCGTGCGCGGCGCCAACACTAACAACCTCAAAGACGTGGATGTGGACATCCCGCTCGGTGCACTCGTCGTCGTGACCGGTGTTGCCGGTTCGGGCAAAAGCTCGCTGATCGGTGGTTCGGTGTCCAAGCTTGCCGCCGTGGTCACGGTGGATCAGAGCGCTATCAAGGGCTCGCGGCGCAGCAACCCCGCAACCTACACGGGGTTACTGGAGCCCATCCGTAAGGCCTTCGCCAAGGCCAATGGCGTGAAACCCGCACTGTTCAGCGCCAACTCCGAGGGCGCCTGCCCTGCGTGTAACGGTGCGGGGGTCATCTACACAGACCTCGCCATGATGGCCGGAGTCAGCACCGTGTGCGAGGTGTGCGAGGGCAAGCGCTTCGACACATCCGTGCTGGAGTACCACCTCGCTGGACGCGATATCAGCGAGGTGCTCGCCATGTCTGTGGCCGAGGCCAAAGAGTTCTTCGGAGCGGGAGAGGCCCGCATCCCGGCCGCGCACTCGATTCTGGAACGGCTCGACGATGTCGGGCTCGGATACCTCAGCCTGGGCCAACCGCTCACGACGCTGTCTGGCGGCGAGCGGCAGCGGCTCAAGCTCGCCACACGCATGGCAGAGAAGGGGAGCATCTACGTGCTCGACGAGCCCACGACGGGCTTGCATCTTGCGGATGTCGAGAACCTGCTCGGCCTGCTCGACCGGCTCGTTGACTCCGGCAAGTCCGTTATCGTGATCGAACACCACCAGGCGGTGATGGCTCACGCCGACTGGATCGTTGACCTCGGCCCAGGGGCAGGTCATGACGGCGGCAGTATTGTCTTCGAGGGCACGCCCACCGATATCGTGGCGGACCGCTCCACGCTCACCGGCCAGCACCTCGCGGCCTACGTCGGCGCATGAAGCGTTGACGGCTCACCGCTACGCACAGGTAGCGAGGCTCGTTCAGAGCGCTCCTGCGGGATGTCCGTTCACGAGGATGAGCGCGAAGAAATTCTTAAGGTCCCTGCTCATGTCAGCACGTTCGATTCCGGCGCCAGAAGGATCTGTGGCATAAAGCCATTGAAGTTGCAGGCCGTCCATCATCGCGATAATGGCGCGTGAGGCTGCGGGGATATCCACTCCGGCTCGCAACTCACCGCGGGCGGCTGCGGCCTCTAGTGCCGTATTAGTGGACAAAATGGTGGAGCGATAACGGTTCACAAAATACTCGTGAGCCGGATGATCAGGGCTGGTCGCCTCGGCCGCTAGCGTCGCAAAAAGTTCCACTATGGGACGACGAAGGGCATTGCGCTGGGTCATATGCACCAGTGCGGTGAGATAGTCCATCCCTGCCGCGAGTTCGTCGCGGAGTGCTTCGGTGTCTATATGGTCCCTGTGTTCGAGCACCGCCGTAAGCAGCGCAGGCTTACCCGGAAAGTAATGCTGCAAGCCCGTGTGCGTGATCCCCGCGGAGGCGGCTATTTCACGCATCGAGGTAGCAAGGTAGCCGGCATCTGAGAAGAGACGAATCGCTGCCTGAATCGCGCGCTCGCGTGTCTCCACGCCCTTGCGATAGGGACCACGCGTCGATGTGGCGGTCATTTTCTGCCTTTCCGTCGTAAAAACTTGCCAGATGGCATATATTGAAGCACGCCACCCGATCGGAAGTCTTATGAACAGTCAACCAGCCCTTCCACAGCCACACTCATTGTGGCTGCCTCGGGCCAGGCACGGTGACGCTCTCTTCAGGATTACTTGTGCATCTCACAGGAATCGAGCCTGACGCGCGCGCGCTAAAAATCCGCTCACCAAACAGATTCGCGTACAAAGGAGTACCTCATGTCTCAAAAAGTGTCCGACTCTTCCGCAGCCGTCCCGCCTGGTCGCGAGGCGCCTGAAGCTCCGCCGTCGTCGCTAGCGCCCACCGTCATCCTCGACAAAGCGGCCAAATCACGGCTTCTCGGGTCGCTGATGGGCGGGTATCTCTTTCTCTTCGCAACGTACGCGGGAATCGTCGCGATAATCCTGCCCGTGCAGGTCAGTCTGATCGACGCCACACACAAGGTCGAGAATCTGGCAATCGTGACTGCAATCTCAGCAGTGGCGACACTCTTCGCGCAGCCCATCGTTGGCGCACTCTCCGACCGCACTCGCGCGCGCCTTGGCCGCCGTTCACCCTGGATCATCTTCGGCGGTATCGGTGGTGGCGTGATCACGATCGCGATGCAATTTGCGCCCACAATCTTCTGGATCGCCGTGTTCTGGGTTGCGGCACAGGTTCTACTGAACGCCTACCAGGGTCCCATCTCCGCGACGATCGCCGATCGTATTGAGGAATCCGGTCGCGCAACCGCCTCGGCTTTCACCGGCGTCGGCACCTCAATTGGCGCGACCCTGGGAATCGTGCTCGCCGGTCGCCTGCTCGCAAACCTCGGCATTGCGTACACTCTCTTCGGCGCGGCAGTAATCATCGCTTCGGTGCTCTTTGTGGTACTGAACCCCGATCACACTCGCCCGCCAGCACTCGACTCCACGTGGAGTTGGGGAGCATTCGCGCGTGGTTTCTGGATTAGCCCCCGCAAACATCCCGACTTCGCCTGGGCGTTTGGCGGACGTTTCTTTATGGTGCTCGGCTACCAAGGCGTGCAAAACTACCAGTTCTACATCCTCACCGACTACCTACACTTGGATCCCGGCCATGCCGGAGCTATCGCTGGCACGCTGGCGATCTGCTCGCTGATCACCGTTGTGCTCGGCACCCTTGCCTTCGGGCGAATCTCCGACAAGTTGCACCGCCGCAAAGTCTTCGTGTTCGGCGCAAGCATTGTCATGGGCCTCGGAGTACTCATACCAGTACTCTTCCCGACGGTGCCCGCGATGATTGTCAGTTCCCTCGTGGTGGGCCTCGGCTACGGCGCATATTCGGCGGTGGACTTCGCTCTGATGGTGGACGTGCTGCCGTCACAGGGCAGCATCGGAAAAGACCTCGGCGTTCTCAACGTCGCCTCGAACGTGCCCCAGGCAATCACCCCGCTTCTTGCAGCCGGGCTTCTGTGGATATTCGCTGGTAACTACGCGTCGATTTACATTTTTGCGGCCGTAGCTGTCGTCATCTCCTCGCTTCTCGTGTTCCCCATCAAAAAGGTGCGCTAAGGCGCACAGAGAGGCCAAACTTCGTGAGCACATCAACCTTTGACACAAGTCCACCGCCACAGGCCGTGCCCGAAGTAAAGCTGCGTACGGGCCGCATTCGCGGCATTCAACACCAGGGTGGAGCAGCGTTCCTCGGCATACCGTACGCCGAAGCTCCGGTGGGCGTGCGTCATCGACCAGGATGTCGCCCATGCCGCAACCCGGTGCGGTGAGGGTGAGCTTGACGTAGACCTTGCGATCACCCGACTCGGTCTGCTCCAGGCTGAGATCGTAGACCAGCCCCAACTCCACCAC
>JBDTAD010000303.1:0-3181 GCA_039924815.1 Lacisediminihabitans sp. | reverse complement strand
ACGTGATCATCGGAAAGCTGATCCCGGCCGGAACCGGTCTCCCCAGGTACCGCAACGTGTCTGTCGAGGCAACGGAAGAAGCCAAGGCCGAGCGTTACCCGAACCGCATCTTCACGGATGAGTCGGTATTCAGTGAGTCTGACCTGAGCTTCGTCGACTTTGACAGCTTCTCGTCTGACGACTACACGCCTGGTACCTATAACTAAGCACCACGCGGCACTGTAGAAGAGAGGCCCCCGCACTGCGGGGGCCTCTCTTTGTGCATTCGGGCTGAGACTTCTTCGCAATCCGATAGTGTGATCCTGTGTTTGAGTATTCCCTTTCCTCCGGCAGCTCAAGCACCGGGTACGTCAGTGTGACTGAGCATTTTCTTTGCCTGCTTGGCGGCAAGGCTACGACCTCGGTTGCGGCTGAGCTTTACGGCCTCCTCGCTGCCGATGGCACGCTGGCGGAGCACGTCTTCGATTTCGTGGCGGGGCGAGACGAACTGGAACATTTCGCGATTGTGGAAGTGCTGGACCTTGATCGGCGCGACTTTCGCATCGCTGTTCGTGGTGCCGTCGTCGTCAACGTTGAAGGTGCTGTGACCACGCGGCTTTCCGGTGCGATGACCTCGAGCTGGGTCACCAGCGAAGCGCGAGGTGTCAGTTCGTTGAGCCTCGCCGTTGATGCAAGCGCCGCTGATGCAAGCTCGGTCGACGTCGACGTCGACGTTGACGTCGACGCCCCGGACAACGCCTTCCTGCCGATTCACTCGGGGGTCGTGCGCACGGGTTCGGTACGCCTCGCCGCTGGCGAGGATCACGCGCGCCAGCCCCTCGTGGAAGTCGATCTCCAAACTCGTCCTCTGTCGCTTCCTCGACTGAGCAAGCAGATGGGCCGCGAGAAGAAGGTGCGCTCGGTCGTCGAGCCGAGTGATGTCGCACGACGAGTGCAGCGGGTGGATCTGCAGGCTACCCCCACCGCTGACGCCGGTGCACTATGGTTCCTCACGCTGCCAGATGAAAGCCAGATCACCGTGATTCAGCCGATTGTTATCGGGAGGCGCCCGTGGGCGACCGATGCGGATGAACGATCAGTCGTGCGTGTGGTGGCCGATTCTCCGCGCGGCGAGATTTCCGGCACTCATCTCGAAGTTAACGTGATCGACGGGGTGCTTTACGCCACGGATTTGGACTCGACGAACGGCACCGTGGTCTACAGCGGGTCACGTGCCCCGCGGCTGCTTCACGATGGGCGCATCACGACGCTGCTTTCAGGAGATATCCTCGATCTCGGGGAAGATTTCTCGATCGTTGTAAGTTCCCGGTCGTAGGGGTGCGAACGGTCCAATTCTGGGCTGACCAGTGTTGACGGAACGAAGAACAGGGGTACGCGTATGGCCAGACGCAGCACGTCTACGCCGCCCGTTCTCGCTGGATACAGCTACATCCGGCCTCTTGGCTCTGGTGGTTTTGCGGATGTCTTCCTCTACGAGCAAGACATGCCTCGTCGCGTGGTCGCGGTCAAAGTTCTTATCAGCAACGTAATCAACCCTGAGATACTGCGCACTTTCAATGCCGAAGCGGACATCATGGCGCGGCTCAGCGCACATCCGTCAATTGTCACGATCTATCAGGCCAGCATTTCCGCCGATGGTCGACCCTTTTTCGTCATGGAGTACTGCCCGGACACCATGAGCGCACGGTACAAGAAGGCACCGCTCGCAGTGGCGACGGTTCTGGATGCGGGGGTCCGGATAGCTAGCGCGCTCGAAACCGCGCACCGCTCCGGTCTGTTGCATCGCGACATAAAGCCGTCTAACCTCCTTGTCACCTCTCTCGGCAACCCGGTACTTGCAGACTTCGGCATCGCTGCCGCGCTCACAGGGGATGAGTCTGACGTCTTCGCCATGTCTGTGCCATGGAGTGCTCCCGAGGTATTGCAGGAGCAGACCACCGGGACCGTAGCCAGCGAAATCTGGAGTCTCGGGGCGACCTTGTATACGCTGCTCGCTGGTCGAAGCCCGTTCGAGCTTCCGGAGCGTGAAAAGAACGTCCGGGAAAAGCTGAGCGCTCGCATCGTCAAGGCGCGTTACGTTCCCATCGGCCGCGCGGACGTTTCGGCACGTGTCGAGGGCGTGTTGGCGAAGGCGATGGATCGCGAGCCGTCAAAGCGCCAGGAGTCGATGTATGCGCTTGCCGAGGAGCTGCGCTGGGCTCAGTATGACCTCGGAATCGCACCGACCTCGCTCGAGATAGCAGCGCCGGAGTGGGCTGCTGCCGCGGCGCCCATCAACTTTGGCGACACCGCAGCGCGGGGGCCGGTTATTTCCACCGTCAACAAGAACTCTCGCAAGGCCGCTCGAGCCGAACGTCAGGAATCTGCCCTTCGCGAAGATCGTGACGGTCTTCCGATTGTCGCGGCAGCATCCCCTCTCAAGGCTGCTCTGATCGGTGCGGCTGTTGCCGTTGTGGTGCTCGGTGTCGCTGGAATCATCGTGATGTTTGCGTCAGGAATCCTGTGAAGCCTGCCAAAAAGGTGACGCGCCTGCCTCGCGGCAAGCTCATCGGGATCACCTCGCTTGTCGTCGTGGTTGCTGTGCTGACAACCCTCGCTATTACCGCTCAGGGCTATGACTCTCAAGAGGTTCCGCGGCTCGCCTCCTCGGTCTGGGTGATCCGTGATTCCGGGCAGTATGCCCGGGTGAATACCGATCTCGGCGAAATCGACACGGTGCGCACAGTGGATGACCCGAGCTCGCTCGTGCAGGCCGGCGACCAAAGCCTTGTTTACACTCAGTCGAACCACCAGTTGTGGACAGTCAACGCGGCAAACCCGGCCAACCTGGTAGCTAAATCGGGGACTACCAGTGGGCAGAGCGCGGATGCGGTGAGCAAAACCACCCCCGCCGGCACGCGCACGATTGTCTCGGCCGGCTCGTACGTGGTCTACCTCACCGATACAGGCAAGGTAAATCTCGGCACGATTCCCAGCGCAGATTCATCGGGCACGGATCCCTCGATCACCACACAGGTGAACCCGTTCACTACGACCGACACCACGTCATCCAAGTCCCCAAGCTATGCGGCAACCGCTGTGGCTGTCTCCGATGACGGCTCGCTCGCGCTCTATTCATCAGCAGATGGAAAAGTGCGAAGCTACAACGCCGTGACACACGAGTTCGTGGGCACTCCCACCG
>JBDTAD010000302.1:0-4767 GCA_039924815.1 Lacisediminihabitans sp. | reverse complement strand
GTCACGGCGATGGCATCGAGATCTTGCAGGGTGACATCCGCTTCGGCAAGCGCCTGTTCCAGTGCGGGGGTGAGTGCTTCAAGGTGGGCCCGTGCGGCAATTTCGGGAACAACGCCGCCATAGCGAGCGTGCTCTTCCATGGAGGACGCAATCACGTTCGCAAGCAGCTCGCGGCCGCGAACGATCCCGATTCCGGTCTCGTCGCAGCTCGTCTCGATGCCCAGCACCAAGGCACCACCGCGGGCACTCATGCTCCCACCGTCGGCCGGGTCACAGGCGCGGGGATCTCATACTTCATCACGATGGCATCCACATTGTCTGGTTGGTAATAGCCGATCCGCTCGGCGATGGCAACGAATCCGAGGGTCTCGTAGAGGTGCTGCGCACCGCCGTTGTCCGCGCGCACCTCAAGGAATACCTTCGACGCACCGCGCTTGCGGGCTTCGGCGATGAGGGCCTGGATGAGCGTGCGACCGAGGCCGCCTCGCCGATCGGACTCCGCAACCGCGATGGTCTGCACGTCGCCATCCTGGGAACCCTGCGGCGCAAGCAACCCCGCGTAGCCGACGACAGCACCGTCGTCCAGCCGCTCCGCGACCAGGTAGTAGGCGTGCCTGCTGGAAAGATCGGCAAGCATGCTTTCGGATGACCACGCGTCCGTACCGAAGGTGCCAGTTTCGAGAAGCATGATCGCGTCGAGGTCTGCGGGAGTTGCCCTGCGCAGCTGCCAGCTCATCCGGTCACCCGCTTCGGACCGGCCGAGAGGGTCACGTCTGGCGAGCGCAGGTAGAGCGCGTCGCGGCCGGCGAAGGCGCGATCGTGCGAGTACATGCTCTCGGCAAGCAAGCCGAGGGATGCCGCGGAGATGAGGCTCGCATCCAGCCTCTCGTAGTCTCCGTAGCCTGACACCGCGGCGGCCAGGTCATCCGGTCGTGCGAGTCCCGGACCGCCGGAGCGCACAGGGATCCCCACGGAGTCTGCGCCCTCATAGGCAGACCAGTAGACCTCCTTGCGGCGTGCATCCGTCACCACCAGCAATGGCCCGCTGCCGCCCGCGGCGTAGTGACCGAAGGCGATGGCGTCGTGGCTGATCACCCGCACCACCGGCTTGGCTGCACCGAGCGCAAAAGCCTGGGCGGCGGCGATACCGACCCGAAGCCCGGTGAAGGGGCCGGGGCCCATCCCCGCCGCGACACCGGATAAATCGGCTACCTGGATGCCGGACTCGATGAGGCACTGGCTGATGAGCTCGCCGATCACCTCGGCGTGGCGGCGCGTGTCGGGTTCCACCCGTTCGGCGAGCACACCGCGGTCACGGTCAACGACCGCGACGCCCGTTCCGGCTGAGGTATCGATCGCGAGAAGCACCCCTCAAGTATCCCCGCTCGCGCCGCGGCTACTGAAACGCTCGCTCTCGGAGGTACGTACAGCACGAGAAAGTGCCGACACGTCGCAACCTGCAGCCCGAAAACTGCGCGTGTTGTCACTTTCTACTGCGGAACGGGCATGACAGACGGTGCTGAAAGGATGTCGGCATGCTTGATGACAGATTTCCCCTTCGTGAGGTGGTGCAAAGCCCGGGGAGTGACCTAGACCCCACAGCGTGGCCGTCGACGCTGCCCGCCGTCTCCCAGCTTCTGCGCGATGGTCTGGAGCTCGGGGCCGCGACCGTGCTCATCGGAGAAAACGGATCGGGTAAGTCGACGCTCGTCGAAGCGATCGCGCGCGCCTACGGTCTCTCCGCAAAGGGCGGATCCACGGGCGCGAGGCTGTCAACCCGCGCGAGCGAGTCCGAGCTTTGGCAGCACGTGACGTTGGTACGCAATGCCGGAGGCACCCGACGAGGCTATTTCTTGCGTGGCGAAACCGCGCACGGCCTCTTCAGCTACCTCGAAAACAACCCAAGTGGATCGTTCGGCCCTCCCGAGCCCGTGTTCCACGAGATGTCCCACGGCGAATCGTTTATCTCACTGGTCGACGTGAAGTTCCAAGGCGACGGCCTCTGGGTGCTCGACGAACCCGAAGCGGCCCTTTCGTTCCGTGGCTGTCTGCGTCTGGTGCAAACGCTGAGCGAAGTGCTAAAAGACGGCCGCTCGCAGGTCATCCTGTCGACCCATTCGCCCGTGCTCGCTGCGTTGCCGGGTGCCACGATTCTTGAAGTCGGCGAGTGGGGTTTTCGCCCAACATCGTGGGCGGAGTCAGAGTTGGTGATGTACTGGCGTGCTTTTCTCAACTCTCCGGAGCGGCATCTTCACCCACCCGTGCGCTGACGGGTAGCGCTGAGCGGGCGGCGGTTTCAGCGGGCGAGCGTCAACCCCGCCCAGCGGGATCCGTGGGCAACGATGGTGACCTCGCGCGGCTCTGCGTCATCCGCTTCATCCGAGTCCTCTGCGGCATCCGGCACTCCCGCGCCACCGGTCGGCCGCGCGATGTTCACCTCGAGCCAGTCCTCGGTGAGGCCATCGAGCATCCCGGCCGCCCATTCGACGACGACGATGGATGCTGCATAGTCGATGTCCAGGTCGTCAAGCTCCGCGGGGCTCGACAGCCGGTACGCGTCGACGTGCACGAGCGGCGTACCGCCCGAGAGTCGTGGATGAGTTCTGGCCAAGACGAAGGTGGGGCTGGTAACTGTGCCGCGAACGCCAAGGGCCGCGCCGAGGCCGCGGGTGAGGGTGGTCTTGCCCGCACCGAGTTCACCGTTGAGCGCGAGCACGTCGCCCGCCCGTAGTTCGGCTGCGAGGCGTGCGCCCAGCTCGGCCATCTCATCCGGAGTAGCGATGGTGAGGGTGGTCATGAGCCGCTCTTATCTGAACCACTCTCGGCGATCACGTAGGCGATGGCGATGCCTGCGTCGTGACTCATCGAGAGGTGGACGGCGCTGATCTTTCGCTCCGCGACGATGCTCGCAAGGCTGCCCTGAATCGAGAATGACGGATTGCCCAGCCCGTCTGACACGACCTGCATGTCGTGCCAGTGCACGCCGTCAGAGCTGCCAAGAGCTTTGATCAGCGCTTCTTTCGCGGCGAAACGTGCGGCCAGGGAGCGCAACGGACGCCGGCGGTCGCCATCCAACTGTTCGCTCTCGGCGAACAACCTTGGAAGCAGGCCGGGGGTGCGATCGGCAGCGCGCTCAAACCTGGCGACGTCCACGACGTCAACCCCGATGCCGACGATCATCGGTGTTACTCGACGGTCACAGACTTGGCCAGGTTGCGCGGCTGGTCCACGTCAAGGCCCTTGGCGGCAGCAAGTTCCATCGCGAAGATCTGCAGGGGAGCAACCGCCAGTAGCGGCTCGAACAGCGTCGAGGCGAGCGGGATGACGATGACCTCGTCCGCGTACGGCAGCACCGCGACATCCCCCTGCTCGGCGATCGCGAGTACGCGCGCACCGCGGGCCCGAATCTCCTGGATGTTCGAGACGACCTTCTTGTGCAGCGAGTCCGTCGCGCGCGGGCTCGGCACGATCACGAAGACGGGTTGGCCCGGCTCGATCAACGCGATTGGGCCGTGCTTCAGCTCACCCGCCGCAAAGCCCTCCGCGTGAATGTAGGCGAGCTCCTTGAGCTTGAGCGCACCCTCGAGTGCGACCGGATAGCCGGCGTGGCGTCCGAGGAAGAGTACGGAACGCGTGTCGGTCATCCACCCCGCGAGCTGCTTGATCGCGTCGTGCTGCTCGAGCACGGTCGCAAGCTGGTCTGGGAGTGCCTGCAACTCTCTGGTGAGCCCGGCAATGTCCTGCGCCGAGAGAGTGCCACGCACGCTGGCGAGGTGCAGTCCAAGGAGGTACAGCGCCGCGACCTGGGCGACGAAGGCCTTGGTCGATGCGACCGCGACCTCGGGGCCCGCGTGCGTGTAAATGACGGCGTCGGACTCGCGCGCGATCGTTGCACCCTGAGTGTTGCAAATCGACAGCGTCTTCGCTCCACCATCAATCGCGTACTTGACTGCCATGAGAGTGTCCATAGTTTCGCCCGACTGGCTGATCGACACGACAAGCGTGCGGGCGTCGATCACCGGGTCGCGGTAGCGAAACTCGTGCGAGAGCTCAACCTCCACCGGGATGCGCGCCCACTTCTCGATCGCGTACTTGCCGAGCATCCCCGAGTAAGCAGCCGTGCCGCAGCCCAGGATGACAACCCGGTCGATCTCGCGAAGCGTGTCGTCGAAGCCATCGAGTTCGCTCAGGTGCACAGCACCATCGACCACACGGCCGAGCAGCGTCTTGGCGATAGCCTCTGGCTCCTCGCTGATCTCCTTGGCCATGAAGCTCGACCAGCCGCCCTTTTCTGCGGCCGAAGCATCCCAGTCCACCAGAAACTCTTCTGCCTTGACCGGCACACCATCGAAATCGGTGACGGTGACGGCATCCGCGGTGATAGTCACGATCTGGTCTTGGCCGATGGCGACACCGCGACGGGTGTGCTCGACGAAGGCCGCCACGTCGGATCCGAGGAAATTCTCCCCGTCGCCGAGCCCAATCACCAGCGGTGAGTTTCGGCGAGCGCCAACAACAACGCCGGGCTGGTTCTTGTGAAGCACGAGCAACGTGAAGGCTCCGTGCAGGCGGCCCACGACGTTGCGCAAAGCCTCTGCTAGATCGCCGGTCTTCTGATATTCGAGCCCGACGAGCAATGCTGCGACCTCGGTGTCGGTCTCGCTCGTGAAGACAGTGTCGGGGTGTGTGGCGAGGAGTTCGGCCTTCAGCTCTGCGAAGTTCTCGATGATGCCGTTGTGGATGAGCGCGAGCTTGCCATCGTCTCCG
>JBDTAD010000301.1:0-7785 GCA_039924815.1 Lacisediminihabitans sp. | reverse complement strand
TTCTCCCGTCGTTACCGAGGTCGCAGAGGGAATCACTCTGCACGAGCTCGCGGCTGGGCCGACCGGTGCGCTGCCGAAGAGTGCGCTCCCGTCCGTTGCTGACGAGTTCGGCGAGGCCGTTGCGACTCTCGCTCGGAGCGCAGACGGCGGCTATGACCTCATCCACGCCCACTATTGGTTGAGCGGGCTCGCTGCGCTGCCGGTCGCGCTGGAGCAGGGCATCCCGTTGGTCCAAAGCTTTCACACCATCGCCGCAATGAAAAACCGCCATCTCGCGCCCGGTCAAGAGGCGGAGCCGGAACTGCGTGTGCGCACGGAAATGTACTTGGCCAACCAGGCCGCCGCGATCATCGCAGGGTCCGCGGCGGTAGTGACAAATCTGATTGACGACGTGCGGGCACCCGCGGATCGCATCTGGGTGATTCCGCCCGGTGTTGACGTTGAACTGTTTCGGCCCACTCGCGCGGTGAGCGGTGGGAAGAGGATGCGGGCCAAGCTCGGGCTCGCCAAGGGTCGGCCTGTGATCGTCGTCGCGGCGCGAATCCAACCGCTCAAGGACCAAGAACTCGCCATCCGCGCGTTTGCAGAACTGCGCGCGCTGAACAGCGTGCCGTGTGTGCTGGTGCTCTCTGGCACTGAGACTCCGGGTGACGAGGCCTACGGCCGGATGCTCCGCACGCTTGCCGCGAGCCTCGGAGTCGCCGACGACGTACTATTCCCGGGAACCCTGTCGAGACCCGACCTCGCCGACCTTTTTGCGATGGCGAGCCTCACCCTCGTGCCATCCCATTCGGAGACGTTCGGGCTGGTCGCGCTTGAGTCGGCCGCGAGTGGGACTCCGGCCGTGGGGTTCAGCGGAGGTGGACTCGTGGAGGCCATTGCCGATGGCTTTTCGGGGGTGCTGGTCGAGTCACGCGATCCACGGGAGTGGGCCAGTGTGATCGCGCTCCTGCTTTCAGATCAGAGCGAGCTCGAGAGGATGCAGTTTTCGGCACGTCACCACGCGCTCGGATTCACTTGGGGAGCAACCACGACGGCGCTGCTCGGCGTCTACTCGAGCCTCGTCAACTAGGTCGGCCGTAACTCTCCAAAAGACGCAGCCAGATCTCGCTCATGGTGGGATACGAGGGAACCGCGTGCCAGAGCCGGTCGAGCGAAACTTCGCCCACGACCGCGACGGTCGCCGCGTGAATCAGCTCTGCGACGTCCTGGCCCACGAGCGTCACTCCAAGAATCACCTTGCGTGACTCGTCGACCACCATGCGCGCCTGACCCGCGTAACCGTCGGCGTGCAGCGCTGCACCAGCCACGCTGCCCAAGTCGTAGTCGATGACGCGGATGTCGTATCCGGCTTTCTGAGCTTGTGCGGCCGTCAGTCCCACCGAGGCCACCTCGGGATCGGTGAAGGTTACCTGCGGTACGGCTGCGTGATCGGCGGTTGCAACGTGCGCACCCCATGGTGCATCATCCACTGTTTTTCCGGAGGCCCGCGCCGCGATTACGTCGCCAGCGGCACGCGCCTGATACTTGCCCTGGTGGGTGAGCAGAGCGCGATGGTTTACATCTCCGCAAGCGTAAAACCAGTCAAAACCATCGACCAGCAGAGTGTCGTCGGTGTGCAGCCAGTCGCCCGGAGTGAGGCCGATCGCGTCAAAGCCAAGGTCGCTCGTGCGGGGAACGCGCCCGGTCGCGACGAGAACCTCATCCGCAATGACGAAACCTCCGTCGTCCAGCTGCAGGGTCACACCGTCATCGTCGCGGGTGACGCTCGTGGCGGAGACGCCTAGCTTGACGGTTGCGCCGAGTTCTCGCAGAGCGTCTGTCAGTGTCTCGCCGGCAAAGGGTTCTGCGCCGGACAGAAGTGTGCTGCGCGCAATCAACGTGACGTCAGTGCCGAAGCTTGCGTAGGCGGTGGCCATCTCGGTGGCGACCACTCCACCTCCAATGATTGCGAGCCGCTTCGGAGCCTCCTGCGCGCTCGTGGCATCGCGGCTGGTCCAGGGCGAGGCGTCTTTCAATCCTGGGATGTCCGGCAGCAATGCGTCTGATCCGACGCTCACGGCGACGGCGTGGTGTGCCGTCAATACTGTCACCGTGCCGTCAGCCGCCGTCACCGTTACTTCTTTGGCTGCGGTGAATCGCGCGTGGCCGCGCACGAGGTCGATCCCGGCTCCGGCGACCCAGTCGACTTGGCTTTGATCGTTCCAGTGGTGGGTAAAGCTGTTGCGCCTCGCAAATACCTCTGCGGCGTCGAGAGTGCCGGTCACTGCCTCCTTCGCACCCTTCAGCTTCTGCGCGGCACGCAACGCTATGCCGCTGCGCAAGAGCGCTTTGGATGGCATGCAGGCCCAGTAAGAGCAGTCCCCACCGACGAGTTCGCTCTCGACGATAACTGCGCTGAGACCTCCCTGCACTGCGCGATCGGCGATGTTCTCTCCGACTGCTCCGGCCCCAATAACGATGACGTCATACTCTCGATTGGTCATCGTTTGAGGCTACCCGTGCTTCCGTCAGCGGCCTACAAAGTGTGCGGCCTGACGGGTCATGAAGGCCTCCATGCCGATGCGCGCATCCTCGCTGTGAGTGAGCTTCACGAGCTCCGGCTGCAAGCGCGACTCGGCCGCTGCATCGCCTTCGCGCACGGCCAGGCGAGCGTTGGCGAGGGCTGCCTGCACGGCGAGAGGAGCCTGGGCGGCGATCCGCTGAGCCAGTTCCAGACCGCGGGCATACTGTTCGCCGTCGGGCACGACCTCCTGTACGAGACCGATGCGGTGTGCCTCTGCGGCGTCGAAGGTATCGCCTGTGAGAATCCAACGCATCGCGTTGCCCCAGCCGACAGCGCGCGGGAAGCGGAGGGTGGCGCCTCCGAACGGCAGAATTCCTCGAGCGACTTCAATTTGTGCGAATGAAGTTGACTCGGCCGCGACCGCGATGTCGCTGGCGAGCATCAGCTCGATCCCCAGGGTGAGGCAGATTCCGTGTACCGCAATGACCACAGGCTTGCTCAGTTGTTCGCCGCTCACCTGCCAGGGGTCTATGCCGCCCTCTGGCACGATGTTGAGCCCTTCCGCTCCAATTCGTGGCGCGACATCCGCCAGATCGAGGCCGCCGGTGAAGTGGTCGCCGTGCGCATAGACGAAACCCGCGCGCAGCTCCGGGTCATGTTCGAGCACGCCATACGCGAGCGAAAGCTCCTGAAGCATCTGGAAATCTGTGGCGTTCCGCTTCTCTGGGCGGCTAAACCCGATGAGCAATACGTGTCCTTCACGGTCGAGCGTGATGCGTGGGTCGGTCATGCCGTCCAGCCTAGGCGAGCCGTTGGCAACTGGAGAGGCCACAGGAACACACTGCGTGTAGTGATATGATGAATTAATAAAGTCATCATTTAAGGATGACGTCCAACACTGTACTGAACGAAAGGATCGGGGATGGCCAGTGGTCTGGGTAGTGCCGAACCGTTCTCGGGAACACAGCAACCGCTGTACGAGGTCAAGGCCAACCTTTTCAAGGGGCTGGCCCACCCCGTCCGCGTGCGGGTGTTGGAGGTACTCTCGGCCTCACCGAGAGTGTCGGTTTCGGCTCTCCTGGCAGACACCGGATTGGAAGCGTCGCATCTGTCGCAGCATCTTGCCGTTCTCCGCAGGAACAACCTAGTCGTGGCGGAGAGGCAGGCCAGCCAGGTTTTCTACAGCCTCGCCTATCCGCAGGTCTCGGACCTCTTGTCCGTTGCGCGGGCTCTCCTGATTGAGATTCTCGAGAGAACCCAGCAACAGTTGGATTCGACCGTGGGGTCTTTGGTCTTGTCTTCCACCGCGCCGAAGGGGGCTGGCGGCGAGGACGCCGCGGTGACGCGGTGAGGGCGGTTCGCTACGTGCGCTCCCTCCTCCCGAGTTGGGAAGACTACCGATCTGTGCAGCGCACGTGGCGTGGAGATGTCGTCGCCGGGATAACGGTCGGGATCGTGGCGCTGCCACTGGCGTTGGCTTTCGGCGTGAGCTCGGGCGCGGGGGCCGAGAGTGGGCTTATCACGGCGATTGTCGCGGGGGTGATCGCCGCGGTTTTCGGTGGATCAAACATCCAGGTGTCTGGGCCGACCGGAGCGATGGTCGTTGTGCTCGGCCCCGTCGTCGCCAGTCACGGGCCGGGAATCGTTGCGCTGGTGAGTCTTATGGCCGGGGTGATCGTGGTCGTCGGCGGGATCTTGAAGCTCGGTCGGGTAGTTTCCTACATACCGTGGCCCGTCATCGAAGGTTTTACCCTTGGCATAGCGGTGATCATCTTTCTGCAGCAGGTGCCAGCGGCGATCGGAGCGAAACCCGGCGCGAGCGCCAACGCGTTCGTCTCGGCAGTTCAATCGTTGGACCACCTCCACTGGGCGACCGTCATCTGGCCTCTTGCTGCGGTCGCCGTCGTCGTGATCGTGATGCTCGTGGCTCCGCGCATCCATCGACACCTGCCTGGCTCGCTCATCGCGATTGTGGTGGTGTCGGTGGTCGCGCAACTGGCTGCTCTGCCCCTGACGAGGATCGGTGTTCTTCCCAGCTCGCTTCCGGCTCCGGCACTGCCGTCGCTGGACCCGACGACGGTCACTTCGCTCCTTGGCGCCGCGTTCACCGTCGCCGCGCTCGCGGCCATCGAGTCATTGTTGTCGGCCAGAGTGGCCGCTTCGATCTCGGACACCGGCCCATACGACGGCGACAGGGAGCTTGTGGGTCAGGGCCTAGCCTCGATCGCGTCGGGGATCTTCGGCGGTATGCCAGCAACCGGCGCGATTGCGCGTACGGCGGTGAACATCCGCTCGGGAGGGCGAACTCGCCTTGCCGCGATCGTGCACAGCGTCGTGTTGCTCTCTGTGGTCTACCTGGCCGCCGGAGCCGTGTCCCAGATTCCTCTTGCCGCTCTCTCTGGAGTGCTGATGGTCACCGCGTGCCGCATGGTGTCGGTGAAGACCGTGCGCAGCATAGTCGGGTCGACCAGATCAGACACTGCCACGTTCATCATCACCGCGCTGATTACCGTGTCGTTCGACCTGATTGTCGCGGTGGCGATAGGAATCGCCATCGCGGCGTTTTTCGCTCTTCGTGCCCTGTCGAAATCGGGCGGCGTGCGTCGCGAGGAGCTCCCAGGCTCAACTCAGCCCGGCGACGAGCGGATAGCGCTGTTCCGTCTCGATGGTGCTCTCTTTTTTGGCGCGGCCGATCGCATGCTCGAGCGGGTTACCCGCATCAGCAACGTCTCCGTTGTCATTATTCGGATGTCCCAGCTGCAAGTTCTCGATGCGACCGGCGCCCGCGTGGTCACCGAGATGATTCACGAACTCGAGCGACGCGGAATCACTGTTTTGGTCAAGGGCATTCGTCCGGAGCACCTGAAGCTGCTCACGCACGTCGGGGTGCTGGCGTCGCTGCGCCACCAGAATCACCTGTTCACTGACCTCGACGCTGCTGTCGAACACGCTAGAAGCCACGCTCGGCGCTCCGAGTACACACCACTGCCCTGATCGATTGCTACGAGGTCAGCGCACCGAGGATTCGCAGGATGCTCCCCATGTCACCCACCGCGGCATCCGGCGATGCGGGAGCAAAGCCCGTGATTCCCGCGCCGGCCAGTGGAACAGTGGCTTTCGCCTCAGTGATGACTTCGACCAGTGTTGCGAGAGTCACTCCGAACGGCATCGGGTCGCTGACGCCGTCGAACTCCGAAGGATCAAGCACGTCGAGGTCGATGTGGATGTAGACGGAGCTTGCGCCACTTGCGGTCAGTGCCGCGCGGATCGCTTCGACGGTGACTTCTTGTGTGCCCAGCATCCCAGCGCTTCTCACGAGCGAATACTCGCTCTCGCCCTCGTCGATATTGCGAATGCCGGCAAGGATTGTGCGCGACGGTTCCAATGGTTCCGGCGGCACGAGAGTTGGCGTTCCCTCACCGAGGAGCGTTCGCAGCACCATTCCCGTGAACGCGCCAGAGGGTGAGGACTCCGGGGTGTTGAGGTCTGGATGGGCATCCAGCCAGATCACGGCCATTGCGCCCTGCCCAGAGTGGGCGTGCTGCACGGCAGCAAGCTCGACGCCACAGTCTCCGCCGATCGTGATGACCGGTCCATGGATTTTGCCGAGCGCCAGCAGCATTGAGTCGCGCACCTGGATGAGCGAGCTAAGACGACGCACCGGCGTACCCTCGTCGCTACCCGCGCCCAAGGGGATGTCCACGGTGACGGTGGATGCAGAGGGCAGGTCGCCTCGAATAGCCTCAGCCCCGTCTACGAGTCGCATTGCTCGTGAGGAACTAGACCCCTGCCACTGCGGTACGACGAGAAAGGTAGATGGCACGAAGCCATTCTGCGTGCTTCGTGCCATCCTGTGCTAGTTCCCGCGCTTTGCGAGTGCCAGATTGGCCTTAAGTTCTGCCGCGTTCTGGCGCACGACATACGCCGGCTGGTCGCGCTCGACGCGCCAGCTCTCAGAGAGAGGCCCGACGTTGACGGCATCGAAACCGAACTCCTCATAGAGCCGCGTGACGAGTGCAACGGCCTCAGAGCTGTCGCCAGCGGTAGCCAGTGCCCGTCGGTTCTCCGACCCGGCCGCGGTGCCATCCGTCGTTATCTCAGCGGACGGAATGTGATTGAAACCCTTGGCAACCTTGGAAGTCGGTAGGTGCTCCTGCAAAAGTCCGGTCACGGTCGCAGTGCCGTTGTCGAGCTCGGCGATGTGTCCGTCGCGCTCCCAGTAGTAGTTGTTGGTGTCGATGACGACCTTGCCAGCGAGCGGGGCGACCGGGACATCCTTGTAAGCCTTCAGCGGCACAGTGACGACGACGAAGTCGCCTGCCTCTGCTGCCTCTGTCGTCGTCGCCGCACGGGCATGCGGCCCCAAGTCTGCTACTAGTTCACTCAGTGTTTCCGGGCCGCGCGAGTTGCTCATCACGACGTTGTAGCCGTGCGCCACTGCCGCACGTGCTACCTGGCCGCCGATGTTTCCTGAACCGATAAATCCGATAGTTGTCATGCTCGCGACAACGAGCGCGGCGCCCGGTTTCTTCCCGCACTCGGTTCTTTCGTTGGCTCAGTTTTCGATCGAAAGCTTCACCCTGCGGCGGATGTCCGCAAGCTGGTTAGTGAGCTCGGCGGGAAGTTTGTCGTCAAAGCGGGAGAAAAACTTCTCTGTGTCATCCAGTTCGGCGAGCCAGGCCTCCGGCTCGAGGTCGAACAATTCGTGCCACTGTTTGGTGCTGACGTCCAACCCGTCGAGGTTGATGCCGCCGTCAGCGGGCTTCCACCCCAGCGGTGTATCGGTCGCGGGGACCTTACCGTCGACGCGACCCAGAATCCACTCGAGCACGCGTGCATTTTCAGCGAACCCAGGCCACAGGAAACTGCCGTCCGTACCCTTGCGGAACCAGTTCACCTGGAAAATCTTCGGCGCACGGCCATTCTTCTGGAGCTTGGCGCCCACGTCGAGCCAGTGCGACCAGTGGTCAGCCATGTTGTAGCCGCAGAACGGCATCATGGCGAAGGGATCGCGACGCAACTCGCCTACGGTTCCCTCGGCGGCTGCGGTGCGCTCCGACGACACGGTCGCTCCCACGAAGACACCGTGCTCCCAGTTTCTGGCCTCCACTACGAGGGGTACGTTGCTGGCACGGCGACCGCCAAAGATAATGGCGTCGATGACTACGCCATCCGGGTCATTCCAATCGTCGGAGATCGACGGGCACTGCGCCGCCGAGACGGTGAAGCGCGAGTTGGGGTGGGCAGCTGGAGTGCCGGATGCTGGGGTCCAGTCGTTT
>JBDTAD010000300.1:0-2548 GCA_039924815.1 Lacisediminihabitans sp. | reverse complement strand
CTTCGAAACATCTGCGCCAAGATGGCCCAGTCGCTTCAGAGCCTCTTCGACGACATCCGCCTTTCTGCTGCGCACCTCGTCTTCCGAGGCGCCGGTGATGACATCGAAGTACTGGGTGAGTCCTGCGAGGTTGAGCATTTTGGTGGCAGGAAGCTCTGGTTTCGAGGTGGCCAGCGAGAGCAGGAGTGGACTGCCGTGAATCTGCCGCAGCAGGCTCCCTACTCCCGGGTAGGTGGTGCTGACCAGCGCTCCACGTTCAAGGTAGCGCTCCCGGTAGATTTCCAGCGCTTCCTGGGATTGTGCGGGTGACATCCCGGCCAGGTCGCGGAAAGAATCGAGGATGGGTGGTCCGACATACTCAAGCAGCGCGGCTGCCGCGGGTATGGGCCGGTCGAGTTTCGTGAACATGTACGCGAGGGTCTCGGTGATGCCGGGAGCTGAATCGAGAATCGTGCCGTCGAGGTCGAAAAGGATACAACTCCACTGGGTGCTCATCACCTCCAGCCTAGGAGGTATGACGACGCCCGGTGGACCCCACTGCCGAATGGTGACATCGCACAGAGACCCGGCACGTCAATGCCACGCCCGGTAGTCGGGCTGGTGTGCGGCCATTCGGGTGGCCTATTGATCATGTCTTGAGGTCAGCGTGGCGGTCAGAAGAGACGAAGGTGGCTGTCATCTAGGCCGCGCATTTCGTCGTAGTCGAGGAGCACGCAGCGGATGCCCCGGTCCTCAGCGAGGGTGCGCGCCTGTGGCTTGATTTCCTGGGCCGCGAAAACACCGGAGACAGGGGCCAGATGGGGGTCGCGATTCATGAGCTCGAGGTACCGTGTGAGCTGCTCGACACCATCGATGTCGCCGCGGCGCTTGATCTCCACCGCGACCGCGCCGTTGGCAGCATCCCGCGCCAGAATGTCCACCGGGCCGATCGCGGTCATGTATTCCCTGCGCACGAGCCGATAGCCATCGCCGAGCAGCTCGATATTTTCGGCCAGCAACTTTTGCAGGTGCGCCTCAACGCCGTCTTTCTGAAGTCCAGGATCCACACCGAGTTCGTGCTCGCTGTCGTGAAGAATCTCATGGATGGAGATGACGAGTATGTCGGCGGTCTTTGCCTGCGCCACCTTCCAGATTTCAGTGACTCCGGCATTCGCCTGGTCCTGATCGGGGACGATGGCCGAGATAAGGCACGGCGGGCTCATCCAGTTGAGAGGTTTGTAGGAGAGCGAGTCGCTGTGAACGAGGACGCTGCCGTCGGCCTTTAAGAGCAGTAGCCGGGTGGCGAGGGGGAGGTGGGCGCTGAGGCGTCCGGCGTAGTCGACGGAACAGCGGGCTATGACGAGTCTCACGGCTCAACGCTACCGGGACTGGTTGACCGTGAAAGCTTCATGCTCAGCACTGACCGGCTAACTTCGCCGCCGTGGTCGTCCGTCACGCGCTGCATTCCAAGCTTCTCCGCGACCCGCTCTGACGCGCGATTCTCGGGGTGGATGATCGCGATCAGTTCGTCGGCACCGGTATGGTCGCGTGCAAAGTCGCGACAGGCCTCAGCCGCCTCGGTGGCGAGACCGCGCCCCTGCACTGCAATTGCGACGTGGTAGCCGACTTCGAGTTTCTTGACGCCGTTAACCTCCTGCCAAGTCAGCCCGCAGTCTCCGACGAAATCGCCTGCGAGCGTTTCGATGATCCAGAGCCCATAACCGAACTCCGCGTAGTTGTTCTGGTTCCATGCGATCCATGCTGCGGCTTGGTCGCGGGTCTTGGGCGCTGGGTAGAACCGCATCACATGTGGGTCGCCCAGGAGGAGAGCCATCTCATGCAGGTCGTCTGCGGTCATGTGACGAAAGCGAAGTCGAGATGTGCCGTCGGGGACCATCCCCGGCGTCGCGAGTGGAAGGTGTGCCGAGAGACGCCCGGCGTAGTCCACGGAGTAACGGGCTATTACAAGTCTCACTCACTCAGAGTATGGGGTCGGTTGGACGCGAAGATTCAGGTAGCCCCCACTCAATCAAGGAGCGTAATGTACTGCGGGCGGCACTTCATCGCGGGAATAATCTCTTCTGTGCCGTCGTCCCAGATAAGAACGATGGCCTCGAGGAGTCGAGCTTGAGTGTCGAATCCAATTCGTAACTGACGCTGCGGATTCTCATCATCGAGTGGTCCCGACACGAGTGGTGAAGTCGCTGCTGTGACGCTGTCTTGGTCGTTGATGCCGTGCTTGCGAGCAGACGGCCGAACAATCACGCGGCATGCGCCCAGGCAGCAAGCGCCGCGCGGATCGCCTCTGAGCGATTCAAACCCTCCCGCTCGGCACGGATCATAACCGCCGCAAGCTCGCCCTCATTCAATCGGACTGGGATCACTCGCGCGGCTGAGGATCCGCGTGGAACGCGACCCCAGCGAGCACGCAGCGTGTCGACGTCGTATCCAGCTTCGGCCTCAGACACCCACTCATCGACCGTTGGCTCAGGGACCTCGCGACCTTGCATAATGCGCTTCATGAACTCATCGTATTACGAATAGTTTGATGTGTCACTTATTGGAAGAG
>JBDTAD010000299.1:0-2751 GCA_039924815.1 Lacisediminihabitans sp. | reverse complement strand
CGGCCGTGCTCACCAGGGTGAGACAGCCCGAGGCCGGCCATGCGCTCGGCCTCGCCGCGGCAGTATTCGGTGGAATCACCGGCTACCTTCTGGCGCCAGGCGCCACCCTCTGGGGCTGGCCACTGGCCGCAGCGGGCCTCGGGATGCTCGTAGTCGGCGGCGCAGGACTCGCTCTGACCCAGCAGAAACCAGAAATTCACCTCATCCCGGTCACCTTCGGAACCGCCATCGGCATCACCGCGCTGGCAGCCGCGCTGTTCGCACCCGGAAGCCACGCGCCGTACGCCATCATGATTGCGGTGACCGCGACTCTCTCTAACGGGCTGCCCTGGCTTGCACTCAGCTCCACCCGCATCCGGGTAATTTCGCCGCAAAGCGACCTCGACATTTTTGCCGCTCCGGAACCGATCAACGCCGCCGAAGTGAAACAGCGGGCAGCGGCGGGGCAACGCGTGCTCGTCTCGCTCAGGGTCGCGCTCGCGCTAGCGGTACTCACCGCAACGCCGCTCGTTGCGGCATCCGGTGGTGCGGGCGCAGCACTGTGCGCCCTCGCGTTCGTGGGCATGATGTTTCAGTCGCGACAGAGCTACGCACGAATCGGAGTGCTTGTGCTCATGGCTACCGGTGCGATCGGTCTCGCCGTGACCGGGCTCACCGTCTCTGCCGCAGAGCCTGAACTGCGACCGGCACTGGTCACCGTGCTGCTGGCCGTGACCGCCGCACTGGTCGTACTCACCCTGCTCAGCCCCAAAGCCCGACTGCGCCTCACCCAACTCGCCGACACCGTAGAGGTGATCGCCCTGGCCCTGCTGCTGCCGCTGGGCGCGCTGAGCGTTGGGCTGCACTAGAGCATGGCCACCAAAAAAGACCTCATCGAAGCGCAGGGGTTTAGCCGCAGACGACTGCTCTCTGCCTTCACCGGAGGAGCCCCCGGGGGCAAAGAGCTTGAGCCGGCAAAACCGCTGCGCGCCGTCGTCGCCGGCATCGTCCTCACCGCCATGGTGGTGCTCGGCGGAGTGTTCTACGGGATGATTCGCCCGGGGCTCCCCACCGGCTGGCAGAACAACCACCTCATCTTGGCCAGCGACAGCGGCGCCCGCTATCTCTCCGTCAACGGAGTGCTACACCCCGTGATCAACACGGCGAGCGCGCGACTGCTCATTCCCGCGGGCAAATTCTCGGTGATCACCACCGACCAGAAAACGCTCGCCGGCATCACCATCGGCGGAACCATCGGCATCCCGGGCGCTCCAGACAACCTGCCATCGCAAGATGCACTCGTCGGCGACGGATGGGCGGCCTGCGCAACAGACGACGCCCAGACCGCGGTAGCCCTGTCTCAGCATCCCTTGCTCGACACGACCACCAAAGCCACCCTCGTGAAATCCGGCACCCAGCTCTCGGTGATCGCGGGAGAACACCGCTACACGGTAGACCACGACCACGCAGACTCCGTTTTGCGTGCCGTGGGTCTCGATGCCTCGAGCGCGATCGACGTCGACAGCCGCTGGCTCAGTCTCTTTGAACCAGGCGCACCGCTCACGCCCATCACGGTGCCGGGTGCAGGCACCTCGATCCCCGGAAGCGGCCTCGAGGTCGGCGCCGTCGTGCACCCGCAGGGCAGCCCAGACAGCCAACGTTTTCTGGTCACCGCCAAGGGCGAACTCGCACCGATCAGCCCCCTTGCCTACCAGCTCTACCTGCTCGGCAGCGGCGCCAAGTTCGGCGTCGGACGCCAGGTAACCCCCGCCGAAATCGCCTCCCTCGCCACCGCAAAAACCCCGGCCGGCGGAGTGGACTGGCCGAGCACGCAACTCACCGCTGTCGCCGCAGACGCCCCGCGCTGCGCACTCCTCAGCCACACCAAAAATGGTGATCCGCACACCGCGCTCGCCACCCTTATTCCCGGAACCACGCTGCCGAGCCAGGCAGCCGGGGTCAGAGTCAGCAGCAACAGTGGCGCTCTCGTGAGAGTGGGCGGCAGCAGCGCAGGTGGCGGGATGCTCTACCTCATCAACGACGCCGGAACCGCGTACCCGATTCCCGGCGCCAACAACGACATCATCGCGAGGCTGGGATACACCCCCAGCAACGTCACCAGAGTGCCGGAGTCTTGGATTGACTTCATGCCCGCCGGGACAAGCCTCACCGAGAAAGCCGCCGGTGGCAGCGCCAACGCTGGATCTGTGACGGCTGGCGGATCGTGATCAGGCCGCGGCAGTGGGGCACCGCGATGGCAGTGCTCGCCATCGCAGCAACACCGGTGCTGCTGCCCGGAGCTAGCTCAGAGGCTCACGCCGCGACCTCAGGCGCCCAGTGCACGCTCGGCACAGTCGCCTTCTCTCCCAACACGCCCGCCGCCCTGGCCGTGCTGCAGAGCGCAGACGCCTGGACCCACAGCACCGGGGCCGGCGTGCTCGTTGCCGTGGTCGACTCCGGCATTGATGCGTCTAACGCTCACCTCAAAGGCGTCGTCATTGGCGGAGTGAACCTCGTCGGAGACGGCGAGAACAGCCAGGGGCTCAGCGACGCAGACGGGCATGGCACCGCGATCGCCGGCGAGATCGCGGCACGCCTGGTACCTGGTTCAGGCGTGGTGGGTCTCGCACCGGAAGCGAAACTGCTTTCGGTGCGAGTGTTCCGCGGCACGAACGACGAGAACGTGAAGGCCGGATTCGGACCGAGCGCTGACCGGCTGGCCGAGGGCATCCGCTATGCAGCCGACCACGGTGCCACGATCATCAACGCCTC
>JBDTAD010000298.1:0-6197 GCA_039924815.1 Lacisediminihabitans sp. | reverse complement strand
CGGCGTCCCCGCCGCTAACTCGGCATTCGCGATTGCCCAGAAGGTATTTGCGGAAGAGCCTCCCACCGATTAACGGAGGTCAATCATTGCTGAGTGAGTGCTCACTCAGTTAGAATTTCGGTCGTGCAGATTTCATCTGAGACCAAAAGTGCGGGAACCCGTGCCCGACCGCTTTCGGTGGATGCTCGTCAGGCGATGATCGTTGAAGCGGTCATGCCGCTCCTCGCCAAGCACGGTCGGGATATCACCTCGAAGCAGATAGCGGAGGCCGCGGGAATCGCGGAGGGCACGATCTTTCGCGCCTTCGGTGACAAAGAGACACTGATCGAGGCGGCGATCGAGAAGTACCTCGATCCCGAACCATTGCGGCGAGGGCTCAGGGCGATCGACTCCGATCTACCGCTCGAGGAGAAGACGCTGCGGGCTATCGTCCTCATGAAAGATCGCTTCGGTGAGGTGTTCCGAGTGATGGCCATGATCGGCGGAGGACGTCCGCCAGCTTCTGGTCAGCGCACCGCCTACGTAGAGATCATTGCGGAGATGCTCGCTCCCGATCTCGAGCAGCTTAACTGCGATCCGACGCGGGTCGCTCACATCATCCGGCTGATCTCCTTCGCGTCGTCGTTCCCACAGCTCAATCACAATGTGGAGTTCAGCGCATCCGACCTCACCCAAATTTTGCTCTACGGCATCGCCGGGCACCCTATTGCCACCCAAGAAAGCCAGGACTGACACCCATGCTGCTCAAGATTCTTCGCCGCTATCTGAAGCCTCACTGGAAGCTCCTGCTGGGAGTCGGCGTTTTCCAGGCCGCACAATCCATCGCTTCGCTGTACCTGCCGAGTCTCGTTGCAGACATCATCGACAACGGAATAGCCAAGGGCAACGTTGGACACATCATGTTCATCGGGTCGATCATGCTCGTGATCACCCTTGGCCAAGTGATCTGTGCGATCACCGCGGTGTACTTCGGCGCCAAGGCATCCATGCTCCTTGGCCGCAACCTGCGCGGAGCAATATTCCACCGGGTGAGCGAATTCTCTGAGCGGGAGGTGTCCCAATTCGGCGCACCCTCGCTCATTACGCGCACGACCAATGACGTGCAGCAGGTGCAGATGTTTGTGCTGATGACCTGCACCCTGTTCGTTTCCGCTCCCATACTCGCCGTCGGTGGCGTCATCATGGCCATGCGCCAGGATCTCGGGCTGTCGTGGCTGATGGCGGTGAGCATCCCCGTGCTGTTGGTCTCGATCAGTCTGATCATCTCGAGAATGGTCCCGCTGTTCCGCCTGATGCAAAAGCGCATCGATAAGGTCAACCAGGTGCTGCGTGAACAGCTCACGGGCATCCGGGTCATCCGTGCTTTTGTGCGAGAGGACATTGAGACTAAGCGTTTTGCCAAAGCAAACGGCGAGCTCACCGAGACGGCTCTTGGCGCCGGTCGACTGTTCGCCCTGATGTTCCCCATTGTCATGCTCGTACTCAACGTGTCGAGCGTCGCTGTCATCTGGTTCGGCGGTTTGCGGGTCGAGTCCGGCGAGATGCAGGTTGGAGCCCTCGTCGCGTACCTCAGCTACCTGCTGCAGATTCTTATGGCCGTGATGATGGCTACTTTCCTTGGCGTCATCCTCCCGCGTGCCGCGGTCAGCGGCGATCGCATCGGTGAGGTGCTCGACACCGAGTCTTCCGTGGTGATGCCGGAGCACGGAGTTACCGAGCTCCAGAGCCGCGGAACGGTGGAGTTTGTCGACGTCTCCTTCGCGTACCCGAAGGCCGAGTCACCCGTGCTGCACAACCTCAACTTTGACGTGCGCGACGGCCAGACCACGGCGATTATCGGCAGCACCGGCGCGGGAAAAACGACGCTCATCAACCTCCTGCCGCGGCTCTTCGACGCAACCGGGGGTGCGGTGTTCGTCGACGGAGTCAACGTGCGCGAGCTCGATCCCGACCTGCTCTGGAGTCGAATAGGTCTCGTGCCACAGAAGCCATACCTGTTCGCGGGAACGGTCGGCAGCAACCTTCGTTACGGCAAACCGGATGCGACAGACGAAGAGTTGTGGGAAGCGCTCACGATTGCGCAAGGCAAGGACTTTGTTGAGGCGATGGAGGGGGGACTCGACGCCGCCATCTCGCAGGGTGGCACGAATGTCTCGGGTGGGCAGCGTCAGCGGCTCGCCATCGCTAGGGCTCTCGTGAAAAAGCCAGAGATCTACATTTTCGATGATTCGTTCTCCGCCCTCGACAGTGCGACGGATGCCCGGTTGCGGGCCGCGCTCGCCAAGCACCGCAGCGACGCCAGCATCATCGTCGTGGCCCAGCGCGTCGCGACCATCATGGACGCGGATCAGATCATCGTGCTCGAGGGCGGTGAGATCGTGGGCCGCGGCACTCACGACGAACTGCTCACGACATCCGCAACCTACGCTGAGATCGTCGAATCTCAGCTCACCGCAGAGGAAGCATCATGAGCGAGACGACGGAAGAGCACAAGCCCGCCCGCCCGCCGATGCGGCGAGGTGGTGGCCCGTTCGGCGGCGCCAGCATGCCGGCGGAGAAGGCGCTGAACTTCGGTCCCTCTGCCAAACGCCTGATGGGCAGGTTGAAGCCGCACTGGATCGGTGTGACCTCGGTATTCCTGCTCACCGTCGCGAGCGTCACCTTCAGCGTGATCGGTCCCAAGTTGCTCGGGCAGGCCACCACCCTGATTTTCGACGGAGTGATCTCGAAGAGCCTCCCGGCCGGCGTCACCAAGGCGCAGATTATTGCCGGGCTCAAGGCAAAGGGCGACACGAGCCAGGCAGACCTGCTGAGCGGAATGCACCTGACCCCGGGAGTTGGGGTCGACATGCACGCCGTCAGCATGGTGCTGATGTGGGTGCTCGCACTCTACGTGCTTTCGTCGATCTTCGGCTGGCTGCAGGCCTACGTTCTCAACGAAGTCGTGCAGCGTATCGTCTACCGCCTGCGCCAAGACGTTGAAGAGAAGATTAACCGGCTGCCGCTGCGCTACTACGACAAGATGCAGCGGGGTGAACTGCTGAGTCGCGTGACCAACGACATCGACAACGTGTCGCAGAGCCTGCAGCAGACGCTGAGCCAGATGGTCACCTCACTGCTCACCGTGGTTGGTGTGCTTGTGATGATGTTCCTCATTTCGTGGGCGCTCGCCCTCATCGCCCTGGTGACGATTCCGCTGACCGTGGTGATCACGGCGGTCGTTGCCAAGCGCTCGCAAAAGCTCTTCGTGCAGCAGTGGAAGTACACGGGCGAGTTGAACGCGGACATCGAAGAGAACTTCACCGGCCACTCGCTGGTCAAGGTCTTCGGCCGCCAGCGCGAGGTCGGTACAGTCTTCGACGACAAGAATGAGCAGCTCTACAAGGCAAGCTTTGGTGCCCAGTTCGTCTCCGGCATCATCATGCCGTCGATGATGTTCGTGGGGAACCTGATCTACGTGGCCATCGCGGTGGTCGGTGGCGCATTTGTCGCCGGTGGATCGATGAGCCTCGGAGACGTGCAGGCATTCCTGCAGTACTCTCGCCAGTTCACCCAGCCGCTCACCCAGTTGGGCAGCATGGCAAACCTCATCCAGTCGGGCGTTGCCTCTGCCGAGCGTGTGTTTGAGCTGTTGGATGCCGACGACGAATCGGCGGACCGAGACCCGGCCGAGACCCCAGCGGCCTCGGTTGGTCGCCTCGTGTTCGAGGACGTTTCCTTCCGCTATACCGAAGACAAGCCGCTCATCGACACCGTGTCGCTCACTGCGGAGCCCGGTCACACCATCGCGATCGTCGGACCGACAGGCGCGGGCAAGACCACTCTGGTCAACCTGATGATGCGGTTCTACGAGCTTGACTCTGGGCGCATCACCCTCGACGGTGTCGACATTGCCGCGATGACCCGCGATGACCTGCGTGGACGGATGGGCATGGTGCTGCAGGATACCTGGCTGTTTGGCGGCACCATCCGGGACAACATCGCGTACGGGCGCCCGGACGCTACCGAAGACGAGATCATCGCTGCGGCGACGGCGACCTACGTCGACCGCTTCGTACGCTCGCTCCCGGACGGTTACGACACGATTCTCGCGGACGAAGCGGAGAACGTGAGCGCGGGGGAGAAGCAGCTGCTGACCATCGCGCGAGCATTCCTGGCGAAGCCCAGCGTGCTCATCCTGGATGAGGCGACCAGCTCGGTCGACACCCGCACCGAGGTGCTCGTGCAGAAGGCAATGGCCGCACTGCGCTCGGATCGCACCAGTTTCGTGATTGCCCACCGACTCTCCACGATCCGGGATGCCGACCTCATCCTGGTGATGGAGGCCGGCCAGATTGTGGAGCAGGGCACGCACGCGGAGTTGCTCAAGGCAGACGGTGCGTATGCGCGGCTCTACCAGGCCCAGTTCGCGGGTCCTGCCAGCGATCTCATAGAAGAGGCGTAACTCGCTGTATCGCCGGAGATCGCACCGAAGACTCCGCCCATAAAGGCTCACCATGCCCCGCCTTCGGTGCAATCCCCGGCGATGAGGATTCGCACGATAGGGCTTTGATCGCGGCCGCAGGCGGAATACTCGCAAGCCTCAGTGGCCGGTGAGGGGTGCCATCAGCTTTGCTGCGAGCGAAGGGCGTTTGGTGATGCGCTCTTCGGTATCTGCAATTTCCATGGCCAGCAGCCCGAGGTTCGAGCCGATGAAGCGCAGTGGCTCTTGTTCCCACCGAGGGGAGCGGTGGTTGGTCCAGGGTAGGCGGGTGAGCTCCGAGTCGTGCCCTGTGATGAGGTCCGTCAGAGTTCGCGCGGCCAGGTTGGTGGTACTCAGTCCGTCGCCGACGTAGCCACCGGCCGACGCAATACGGGTCGCCGGGTCGAAGCTGGCGTGCGCGTGCCAATCACGGGGGACTCCGAGTGGGCCGCCCCAGCGATGGGTGACCGCAGCATCCGCCGCCTGCGGAAAAAGCTCGACCAGAGTCTTGTGCAGGTGCTCGAACACCTGCGGAACGCGGTCGTACGCCGGGCGGATGCTGCTGCCCCAGTGGTATCGTGCGCCGCGTCCACCGAACGCAAAGCGGTTGTCTGCCGTGCGCTGCCCGTAGATCAGCAGGTGCCGATAGTCGGCGAAGGTCTGGCCGTGCTCGATACCGATTTCGCGCTAGATCTCGTCGCTCAGCGGCTCGGTCGAAATCATGAGTGAGTAAAGAGGAAGCACGTTGCGGTAGGTCTTCGGCAGCGTGGAACCGTAGCCTTCCGTTGCGAGCACCACCGTGCCCGCGGTCACGGTTCCGTGAGTCGTGAGCACGGAACCCGAGCCCCAGTCGAGCACCTCGGTCTGTTCATAGATCGTGCCACCGAGCCGCTCCACCGTGCTCGCCAGTCCGCGAACGAGCTTGGCCGGATGCAGCCTCGCGCAGGCCGGATCAAAGGTGGCGGCGAGCGTCTTGGTTGGGCTTGCCGTGGGGTTCTCGATCAACTCCAGGTGGTCGACACCGTAGCGCGTGGCCTCGTCGGCATCCGCCCTGGCCCGCACGAGTTGTGGGCGCGAGCGAGCGTACACGAGCGTGCCTCCCTTGAGAAAGTCGCAGTCGATTCCCTCGATGTCGCTCACTCGCCCGACTTCGTCGACGGTGTCGATCATGGCCTGACGCATGGCGATCGCGCCGGGCAGGCCGTGCCTGCGCTCCAACGCGGTCGTCGATGCGGGGAACAGCGCGGAACACCATCCGCCGTTGCGTCCAGAGGCTCCAAACCCCGCGATGTTCTTCTCGAGAACGACAATGCGCAGAGTGGGGTCGCGTTTCAACAGGTAGTACGCCGTCCACAGCCCGGTGAGGCCGCCGCCAACAATTGCCACGTCAACGTAGGAATCACCGGGTAGCGCGGGGCGCGGCACTAGTCCATCGCTGCCGGATCCGACCAGCGAGTCAAGCCAGAAGCTCAGATCCCGGTAGTTGTCTGAGGTGGAGTTGCCCACATCCGCCCCTATTTGAGTAATTAGTGAGCGAAAAGGGGGCAGAAGTGGGCAACTCGCGAGTCGCTAATCAGATACGGGTCCAGGCCTCGCTGAGCACGCCGCGCAGGATCGACTCGATCTCGTCGAACTCTTTCGGGCCGATGGTCAGCGGTGGCGCGAGCTGCACGACCGGGTCGCCCCGGTCATCCGCCCGGCAGTACAGTCCCGCCTCGAACAGTGCCTTGGAGAG
>JBDTAD010000297.1:0-4079 GCA_039924815.1 Lacisediminihabitans sp. | reverse complement strand
CGAGGAAACTGCCCACCTTGCTGATCGCATTCCAAATGGTGGGATCGACCCGATTACGCGGAATACCTGTTGTGGCGATCACGATCGGAACTGTTACGGTGCGCGCTGGGCCTCTTTCGACGGCGGTGGTGATGGGGCCTAGCGTGAGCTGCGCCGCGGGGTTGGTCTTGTCGTTGCTGCTCACGAGCAGCCACACCGCGGCGAGCAGTCCGTCGCGCTGGTGTGGATCGAGCAGCCCCGCAAGGCTTCCGGGATCGCTGAGCGTCGCGCTCTTGCCCAATTGTTCCGACTCGGTGATCGCGTGATATAGCCAGGTTTCGCGACGCCCCTCGATGAGGTGCAACCGTAATTCGGTGGCGAGGGATGCTGCGGTTGATGCGATCTTGGGCGACAGCGGCAAAGCGACTTTTCCCGACGCAACGGAATCCAGCAGCTCCTCCGCCGCGAGGTCGAGTCGAGCAAGTTCTTCTGACGCGAGCATGCCTACGGCGAATCGAGGCGCAGAAATCGTGCTCTGCACGAGCACGCGATCGAGTTCGAGCTGCACCAGCCTTCTGAACCGACGCACAACGTAGACGCCGAAAGCCGACGGCAGAACTGCCAATGCGACGATCCCGAGTTGGGAGGGCAGGGTTTCGCTGGTCAGGGGGGTCGTGAGCAGAATTACGACCACGAAGGTGATCCCGAGGAGGCTTGCGGCCACCAACACTTCGCTTGCGCGCCGCAAAGTGACGGTCAGGAGCAGCCCGAAGCCGACAGACACGGACGCGGTGGCGTAATGGCCAACGTCGTGGAGTTGCCCGATGGCGGCGAAGTCGAGCGCAACGACACAGGCCAGAGCGACCAGGAATGCGCCGAAAAGGAGGCCGGACATCCGCTCGCCACGGGTCGACAAAATGATTGCAACGCCGATCAGCGAGGCGGCGTAGATGAACCACGACACGACGATGGGGAGCAGGTTCGTGTACGCGTGGATATTCCAGACGAACAGTGAAATGCCGAAGAGCGCCTGGACGCCAGCGACTACGCCAACTCCCGTGCCCAGGTAGCCCGTGCCGAGGCTCGCGCCTGGCGTATTGGCCTGGTGCACCGCGCGCGCCGCCGCGGAGCTAGTGGGCACCCCGGTTCGGCGGTGACGCTTTCCGACGATGACCCCGAGGGTATTCTCCTCCGGCGCCGAGAACCCGCTCATTTGGGCACCTCAAGAACAACGGTGGTTCCCGAGCCGCGGGCGGAAAATAGTCTGGCATTGCCGCCGACTTCTTTGAGACGGCCAACGACGGAGTCCTTGAAGCCAAGTCGCGCGGCATCGATGTCTTTGAGATCAAAGCCGACGCCGGCATCCGTCACCATCGCTCGCACCGTGGTCTCGTCATCGGTGATCGTGACGTGGGCATCGGTGACGCCAGCGTGCCGACGCACATTCTCGAGGCACTCTGCGAGAGCGAGGAGGAAAGCATCCAGGACATCGCTGGGGAGCAACACTTGGCCTGTGCCGTGCCAACTCACTTCGAGTCCCATCCTGCCGAAGCGCTGCTTCACGGACTCAAGAGTGGTTCCGAGAATCGATTCCTGCACGGGCTCCAGGTTGTAGGTTCCTGAGGATTGCGGAACGGGGTTCGCGCCTAGGCGGAGTTGTCGAAGAAGTCGGGCGTCGTCGCCCGCTTGCTGTTGCAGGGCGGACGCGGTGACCCCTACGCCGGAGTGAGCGAGAAGGGTCAGGGTGGCCAACACCGTGTCGTGCAGCAGTCGCGCACCTTGGCGACGTTGGGCTTCGGTCTCGCTCGCCTGCCGTTCCGCGCGGTGTGCACGTCCGATATTGAAAATCCTTCGTGCTGCTCTGGGAACGCTCGCACCGAGCCAATAGCCTACGAGCGCGGCGAGGATCCACCCCACCACCGTGGAGAGGGCTTGCGGCGCGAGCAGGCCGGCGCTCGGTGAGGCGTTCTGCACCAGGATGAAAGACATCCCCGCACCCACCACCATGACGATCACCCGCGGGATGCTGTTGGTGAGCACAATCGCGAAAGAAGCAAGTGCCGCTCCAGCGAGGGGAACCATGGCGTCGGAGAGCGCTGTGGCCTGGCTTGCTCCGTTCGGAATCTGTGCAACTACAAGGATCGCGAGACCGGAGGCGAGACCCAGTACTGTCCACACGATGGCCTGACCTACTGCGAGGCGATACAGCGAAAAGATGAGCAGTGCAAACAGGGGCAGGGTGGCGAGGTAGCTGGGCCACGGCAGAATTCCAGGCACGCTGAAGCAGACGAGCGCAACGACAGTCGATCCCAACCCGACAAAACGAGCAGAACGATGCAGTAGGCGATCGCGTTCTTTGGCGATGGGTTCCACGTTAGACATGGTTCCACACTGTCACCTCAAATGGGGGTACGACACTGTTAGCGACAGATTGTCACTCACGAGTACAGTTCGGAAGTAGTACGAAGAGGGGCGCGCCGGACAGGCCGGTAGCCACACTCGAAGCCGGATGAGGTGTTCACGCGCCGAACTCCGGATCGGCGCTTACACCCGAATAAACGGCGCCGGGCGGGGATCTCCTCAAGGGAACCAGCCAGACCGGGGGGTCTTGCTAAGAGGGTCGCAGGCAACTGCGGCCCTCTAGCAGAGAGCGGCGTTCCCGCTCCCACTTCAGGATGTCCACTCGTGGGTGGCGAGGTCTATTCCTTGGTAACCCAGCCAGCACGGATGCCGTGGTCGCGCAACTTTATTTTTGATCCCAGGTCTGTTCCAGCAATCCGGTATTTACGTCTGGCTCGTTTGATGTAGGACTTCACTGTTTCGTCGGTGGTCTCCATGGCGGAGGCAACTTCCTTGATGGTGCGGCCGGACGCGTACAGCACGAGGGCGCGCTGCTCGCGCCTGCCGAGACCTGGTAAAGCATTTGCCGGGGTACCGGTCATAGCGTTGAGCAGTGGTTCGTTGTGATGCTGCACGCCAGCCGCTGCCGAACGGATTGCCGCTACTAGCTCATCCGCAGTCTCGGTCTTCGGTACAAAGCCGAGCGCGCCCGCCTGCACAGCCGTGTAAATCGTGGACGCATCCGTGTGCCTGCTGATCACGATGGTGTGACTTCCCGCGGCCGTTAAGGCGCGAATCTTGGTGCCGATCGGGATGCGATCGTCGAGTTTGAGATCGAGTACCACGACGTCAACGGGGAACGCGCTGTGCGCAAGCAGTGCGGCCCAACTTGCCTCGCTGACGACGACATCAATTCCGAGGTGGCGTGCGGAGAGGTGAGCAACGATCCCATCGAGAACGAGCCTGTGGTCATCAACGACCGCAACTCTGATGGGTCGAGCATTCTTTGGGCGTGGGGTTACCATGGGCGGCTGTCCGATGGGCGTAGTCGATCGGGAATATCGGCCTTATTGTCAGACCGGTCTGTATACACTTCTTCAGCATATCCAATATGACAAGGTCTCGATTGTCTTATATCAGCTTGTGACGAGCCTGAGCAATTCTGGGCCGACCAACTCGTGCTCAATGAGGAAGCCATCGTGCCCGAACTCGGAGTGGATGATCACTGCGCGTCCGTCGTCGATGTTGTTGTCGAGGTGGTTGGCGATGAACACCTGATAGTCAGCGGGGAACAGGCGATCGCTGTCGATCCCGAGGATGAGGTTGCGTGCGGTCACGCGTGACAATGCTTCGACGACGCCGCCGCGATCTCTGCCGATATCGTGCGAGTTCATCGCCTGTACGAGCAGCATGTAACTGTTGGCGTCGAAGCGGCGGGTGAACTTGTTGCCATGGAAGTCGAGGTAACTCTCGACTGCGAACTTTCCGGATGCCCCCAGCGGGCTGATGCTGCTTTGCCAGCTTCTTTGGAATCGGTCGTTGAGCTCCGACGGCGATCGATAGTTGAGCAGCGCCATACGTCTGGCCAACGCGAGACCACGATAAGGACCCTCGCCGTCCTTTGCCTCGTAGTAGTCGCCGTCACTAAAGCCGGGATCCATCGTGATGGCTTCGAGCTGAACCGAATTGAGCGCGATCTGGTCTGCGCTGTTGATCGTGGGGGCGGCAAGCACCGCGACTCGTTCGAGGCGGTCCGGGTA
>JBDTAD010000296.1:0-1615 GCA_039924815.1 Lacisediminihabitans sp. | reverse complement strand
TGGCTCGTCACCAGTCCTGTCCGTCTTCGATCGGGCCACCGAACCAGTCTTCGATGATGTACCTCGCAATGGAGGTGTGACCGGGCAGAATAACCTCGCCGAGCGACGCGACGAGCTCATCGCGACTGAACCAGCGCAGTTCGAGAATCTCGTCGCCATCCGGAGTCAGCGTCCACTCTTCGTCAGGCGCCACCCGCGCACGAAAACCAAGCATGAGGGATGCGGGGAACGGCCACGGCTGCGATCCGAAATAGACCGGATCAATGACACGGATGCCGGACTCCTCGTACACCTCGCGTAACACGGCCGCCTCGAGCGACTCCCCCGGTTCCACGAACCCGGCCAACAGCGAGAATCTATTCTTCTCCCACAGCGCGTTGGAACCGAGCAGCAGCCGATCGTCGTCATCCGTTATGCCCACGATAATGGCCGCGTCGGTGCGCGGAAAGCTCTCATGGCCGCGCCCTTCAGTAGTCTCCGGAGAGCGCCGCACCCAACCGCCCAGCTCGGGCACTGTTGGCTCGCCGGTGCGGGGTGAGAACGCGTGGGTTGCGTGCCAATTGGCCATCGCGAGCGCCTCGGTGAAAAGGCCAGCGTCACGGCGGCTGAGCACGGACCCGATGCTGCGGAGCCCGGCCCAGGATTGCGGATCGAGGCTCAGCTGGCCGGCCACCTCATCCGACACCACTGCCGCGATGATGGGCGTACCTACCGGCTCAGGACTTGATGGCTCGAGGGAGCGGCCGAGATAGATCCGCGTGTCGGCCAGCGGAACCTGGTCGCTCGGCAGCAGCCTCAGTCCGCCACCGTCCACGAGCGCTTTGTCCTTCCACAACACGAGCACGCGGGCCGTGGAATCAGCCGCGAGCTCACTGAAAAGCTCGGGGCGACTGCGAGAAAGATAGTCGCGGTCGTGGCCGGAACGCGACAAAGGCAGCTCCGGGCGAAAAGAATCAGGCATCGAAGACCAATCATCGAAGGGGGTGGGAACAGCGTGGCGTTGTCACCGAGGGACGGTGCGCGACCTACCCTGTGAGGTATGGCCAGATCTCATCTCACTCTAGCCGCGTTGGCAACCACGGCAGTGGCGGACCTCGATGCCGTAGCGTCGGCCGCGTTCGGCTCAGCAGCGCAGGGCGACTTCGATTCAGCATTGATCACGGGGCGTGACGGCAGGCACTGGATCATCCGGGTGCCCCGTACCGCCGCAGCGGAAGCCGAGCAGTCCGCCGACCTAGTGGCACTGCGCGCGTTGAGCACGGGGGTGCGCTCCAGACTGCCGTTCACCGTCACGACCTTCGCCGGTCAGACTCCGATCAACGGCACGCGCGCGATAGTGTACGAGTTCGTGTACGGATCGAAACTGGGCCTCGGCGAGTTGCGCGGTCGAGACGAGCTCGCATCATCGATCGGCCGCGCAATTGCGGCCATTCATGCCCTGCCCACGAGCTTCATTGCGGATGCCGGACTCCCGGTGCTCACGCCGGTCGAGATCCTGCGCTCCACCGTCTCGATCATGGATCGAGCCTCCGCGACCTCCCTCGTGCCTTCCGCGCTGATCGGCCGCTGGGAGCGCGCGGCAGAGGACTCGGCGCTGTGGCGATTTGCCCCCACC
>JBDTAD010000295.1:0-3127 GCA_039924815.1 Lacisediminihabitans sp. | reverse complement strand
CGGTTCTCGTGAGTGCGGTAGACGACGAGGTCGTCGAGGATGCCACCGTCTGGCGTGAGAAGAAGCGAGTACTTTGCCTGCCCAATTGCCACCGACGAAATTTTGCCCGCGAGGGCGTAGTCGAGTGCCGCTGCCGCTTCTGGTCCGGTCACGAGGATCTCGGCCATGTGGGAGAGATCGAACAGCGCCACCGAGTGGCGCACCGCGTGGTGCTCGGCAAGATCGCTCGAGTAGCGCACCGGCATCTGCCAGCCTGCAAAGTCGGTGAAGCTAGCACCGGCATCAACGTGAACCTGGTGGAGCGGCGACAAGCGCTGTGTGTCTGGCAAGAGTTCTCCTGGCGTCGTGGCTGCGGGAACTCCCCCTCTGTCATTAGCCTGAGAGCTTCACCGGCGGGTGCCAGCTTTCACCATGGGCGGAAACGCGCAGGGTTCTGGTCTCGATACGTCGCTTCGCGACTACTCGACCCGAATTGCTGCGCAATTCGCTTTTCAGAGTGGCCAGTTCGATGCGGTACTGAACCTGAGAGATTGGCGGGGAGGCTTGCTCCTTCGGTGTTCGACCTTTCGGACGAACTCTCCCGCATCGTGTTGCGGCCCTGTATTTCGTTGTGCCATCAGCTTAGCAATGGCGCTGGGTTCGTGGTATGGATGTGCGCGTTGGGGTTCCACTCCAACCAAATCAGGAGAATGATCAGAGTATGGATCTTGGGAAGTTTCTTTTCGACGTTGACTGGCTGATTGTCGCCGTGGGTGCGATTGGTGCGCTCTCTGCTCTCATCGCCATGATCCGCAACCAACACCGCTCATAGCTAGCGATGCGGTACACGGTGACGCAACTACGCCGAGATCGCCTCCAGAGCGGCGATGTCTTCGCTCAGCAGAAGTAATCTTTTCGCGCGCTCACCCGCGTAGTTTGAGTCGACCGTGATGGTCGCGCGGTCGAGCCAGTCTTCTACTGCCCTAGCGATGTCGTCCCAGGCATCCTGTCTGGCACTCTCGATGAGATCAAGAAGATAGCTTTCGTCTGAAGCGCGTTGACGAAGTGTCTCCATGACGGCCTCGGAAATATCCTCTCGCAGCCGCAGGTTCTTTGCGTCAGCGGAGCGGTAATCATGAGCATGGGCAGCCTTACCCGGTTTGGATTGGACGATGCGCAGTTGTCGAGCAACACGCGAGGCTTCCAGATCGGACTCGTCGATGAGCAATCTCAGTGCCCGCCGCGCTTCACCAAGATACTGCGCTGGATCATAGGACCGGTCTTGAGTGAGCACGCCGACGATGATGCGATTCTTGAGTCGCATGCGAGAGGAATACTTGGCGAGCATCAGCCCCTCAGACACCGCGTCGTCAACAGAAATCGGCAGGACCGGAGGGAGCTCCGCCTCGTTGAAGGGTCGCATCTTGACCCGCCGTTGACGAGAAAACCACTTCACTGTTGCTTCTCAATATCTCTACGTTGCACCGTCGCCGCCCCAGTGCTCAAGCCTACTCGTAGCGATGAGATCGCCATCGATAGCCATTGGTCAGCGATCACTGTATAGTGAGTGTATGCTGACCATTGCGCCCCAACTCGGCGTCATGAACCGACTCGGCAGAGCTCTGGCCGATCCCACCCGGTCACGAATTCTCCTTTCCCTGCTAGAAGCTCCGGGCTACCCGGCCGAGCTATCGCGAGAACTCGCTCTCACCCGCTCGAATGTCTCAAACCACCTCGCGTGCCTTCGCGGATGCGGCATCGTGGTGGCAACCCCGGAGGGGCGGCAGACTCGCTACGAGATTGCCGACGGCCACCTGGCGCAAGCTATCACTGCACTTGTATCGGTCGTGCTCGCCGTGGATGACGGCGCGCCGTGCGCCGACGGTAGCTGCACCGTACCCGGATGCTGCCCGTAACGACTGCAATGCGAAAACGAAAGGAGGTAGACGATGGCTGAGTGCTGTGATGGAAGCTGCTGTACCGCAGCGTGCGAGAACGGTTGCGTGTGCTGCTGAACCACCGACCGTGCGGCCCCCAGCTCTCGAGCCGGGGGCCGTTGCCGGATCTCGACCCGGCTCGGCTAGACACGCTCTAGCTGGTCCCGCTACAACCTCGCGATGCTCTCAATGTCTTCGAGGAACTCTTGCGCTACCGCCGCGCTCACGGTCATCCGCGTATCGGAGATCGCAGCGAGGTAGTCCTCGGTTGAGGGGCCTCGCGGCCCGCTAAGCTTCGTGGCACCAGGCTGACCGTTCGTCTCATAGACCGCGGCTTCGAGCGCGCGCTGTGAGGCGCTGCGTGCAGCGAACTCGATGTCTGCGGGAGTGAAGCCCTCGGTCGCCCGCATCAGGCCCTCGACATCCACCAAGCCGGACATTGTGGCGGGGATGAACCTGCGCCACATCGCGGCGCGCGCATCAGCGTCGGGGAGACCGATGGGGATGACGTAGTCGAACCTGCCGTGCCGCAAGAGGGCAGAATCCAAGGCCCTGATGAAGTTTGTGGCGCACACCAGGAGCCTGCCCGGTTGCTCGCGGAACGCCGGGATGATTTTCAAGAGCTCGTTCGTAACGCCTTGAAGCGGCGACGGCGGTTTGCCCGAGCGTTGCGCCGCAATCTCCTCGACCTCGTCGATAAAGACGACGACGTGGTCGAGCTCTGCAATCTCGAGAAAGGTCTCTCGAAGCGCACCAGCGAGCCCACGGGGATCGGCGGCGAGCCTCGACGGGAACACCTCAACGAACGGCCATTCAAGCCTGGACGCGATCGCCTTCGCAAACGTGGTCTTCCCGGTTCCCGGAGGCCCGAAGAGGACGACCGCACGCGGCGGCACGACACCGTATTCGTCTGCCAACTCCGACTCTGCGAGCGGCAATACGAGTCTGTGCTCGAGCAGTTCTTTCTCCCGGCTCATGCCTGCGACGTTCAGCCACAGGTCTCGCGGCAGAATGCGGCCGCCCAGTGCACTGAGCGGTTCGAGTTCCTGCCGCTGCACCGGAATGCGACGCTCGAAATACCGGAGGTTCTTCTTCACGGCAAAACCCTGGTCGAGAAAGTCGTCGACTCGCGTTTCGCCCTCGGGCACCAGGGCGGAGAGTTTGGTGAGACCGTATGGTGACATCCGAGACTCCACCGCGGCCAGCAGCAG
>JBDTAD010000294.1:0-1669 GCA_039924815.1 Lacisediminihabitans sp. | reverse complement strand
CCGGATGCGAGCAATCGCATCCGGCCATTGTCATCCGCCCGACTTTGCCTCTAGGATTTTGCAGGAGTTCTATCATCTAAATAACCGTGTCGATCAGGCGCGGCTTTCGAACTAGGAGACCCCATGTCCGACGCATCGTCCGAGTCCACCGATCTCGATGTGCGCGAGTTGCCTCACGGCGCGCGCCACAACATCATTTTCGGCAAGCTCGGCGAACTCGAGCCAGCTGGCCAGCTCGTCATCGTCAACGACCACGATCCACTTCCGCTGCGCTACCAGAGCGAATCCCTCTGGCCAGGACGCTACGAGTGGAACTACCTCGAGGAGGGCCCCGCGGTCTGGCGCGTGGCAATCAGCCGTGTCGGTTGATCACGAGGACCACCACCACTCGCACGACGAGGAACTCGACGATGTCGAGGGCGGCGACACGGATGATGTGGTTGATGGTCTGACACGAGTGCTCGCGAGGGCCTGCCGCGCATTGGCTGACGCGGGTCAGCCACGCGCGGCCGGCAAGCTCGCCGCTGACGGCTGGGTGCTGCTGCGCGAAACGCACGTGCCGCAAGCCGATCGTCTCGATGGGACCATGCATTACACGGCGCGCCTGGAGACCCAGCAGAAGTAATGAAGGACTGTCTTTGGGGATCGCACCAAAGGCTCCGCCCATAGAGGCCCACCACGCCCCCGCCTTCGGCGCGATCCCCAAAGACGGTTACGCCACGAGTGAATGCCCTACGCGCTCGTCAGGTCGCGACGGCGCAGGATCCATAGCCCCGCGACTGCTGCGATCACCGCGATCAGAGTGATGACGACAAGAGGCAGTGCCGTGAAGTCCGCTCCCAGTCGAGGGATCGCCGTGAACGGGGTGGTCTGCGAGACCCAATCGGGCAGTCCGAAAAGATCGCCGAACATGGACAGGATGACGGCGACTCCGAAGAGTGCCCACGTCACAGCTGCCGCGGCGCGAGGGATTGCGGCGGCGCAGAGCATCACTACTCCGATCACCAACAGAGCGGATGGCCAGTAGGCGAGCGACGCCCAGACGAAACGTCCGGCCTGGCCAAGATCACCGATCGCAGCACCATAGGTCACGCCAATCGCAGCACCGCTGAGCGCAAGCAGTATGAGGGAAGCCAGCACCGGGACGGCCATCCGAGCTATCGCCCAGCGCACTCTGGAGATTGCCGATGCCCACTGTAGTTCGGCACGACCATCCGATTCTTCACTCCGGATGGTGTCCGAACTTTGCAAGACGAATGCGGCTACCAGCAACGCGTTCACCATCGTGAAGTATCCGAGCAATCCGTCAAGCAGGGTGCCCGCGCCTTGGGTAAAGATCCGGCCAATCGGGTTATCTGACGAGAGCAGGTTGGCCATGGCCGTGGCAACCCCACCAAAGAACAGTGCGAACACGACGACTCCGAGCATCCAGCCGATAATCGACCCTCGCTGCAGGCGCAGCGTGAGACCAAACTGGGTGCGAAGGATGGCAGTAGCTCCCCGCGGGCCAGCGCGGTCCGGGATCAGGCCAGCGCCGAGATCACGCCGCCGCTCAAGCACGAGCGCGATCCAGCACAGCACAATTGCGGCAATGAAGCAGAGGGACAGCGGCCACCAGTGGTTCTCGCCATACGAGCGCGTTTGTTGCGCCCAGCCGATGGGGGAGAGC
>JBDTAD010000293.1:0-3704 GCA_039924815.1 Lacisediminihabitans sp. | reverse complement strand
GCGTGCTCTGGACCGACGCCAGGATAGTCAAGGCCAGCCGAAATCGAGTGGGACTCGATCGTTTGTCCGTCTTCGTCCTGCAGCAAATAGGTGCGCGCACCGTGCAAAATACCGGGGCGACCTCGTTCGATTGACGCCGCGTGCCTGGCCGTGTCGATCCCGTCGCCCGCCGCTTCAAACCCGAACAGACGCACGCTCGGGTCATCGAGAAACGCGTGGAAGATCCCAATCGCGTTTGATCCTCCGCCGACGCAGGCGGCGACGGCATCCGGGAGCCGGCCCGTGAGATCGAGTACTTGCTGCCTCGCTTCTTCCCCGATGATTTTCTGAAAGTTACGCACCATCTCTGGGAACGGATGCGGCCCCGCGGCGGTTCCGAAGATGTAGTTGGTCGTCTCAACGGAGGTCACCCACTCGCGGTACGCCTCATTAATCGCATCCTTGAGCGTGCGCGCGCCGGTCTTCACCGAGACGACGTCTGCGCCGAGCAAACGCATGCGAGCAACGTTGAGAGCCTGTCGTTCAGTGTCGACTTCGCCCATAAAGATCGTGCAGTCGAACCCGAAGAGCGCTGCCGCGGTTGCCGTGGCTACGCCGTGCTGGCCCGCACCTGTTTCGGCAATGACTCGGGTCTTGCCAAGTTTTCTCGTCAGGAGTGCTTGTCCGAGCACGTTGTTGATCTTGTGTGAGCCGGTGTGGTTGAGATCTTCCCGCTTGAGGATGATTCGTGCGCCACCAGCATGCGCGGCGAAGCGCGGAACCTCGGTAATGATCGACGGCCTACCCGTGTAGGTGCGGTGCAGCTCTGCCAGCTCTGCTTGGAACGCTGGATCGGTCTTCGATGCCTCGTAGGCAACCGTGAGTTCGTCAATCGCCGCGACCAAAGGCTCCGGCATGTGCCTGCCGCCATATTCACCGAAGTACGGCCCCAACTGATCCCTGAGCGGCATCATGATGCTAGGAACTGCTGAAGGGTGGCCACGGGATCTCCATTCGTGACGAGAGCTTCGCCGACCAAGACGACGTCTGCTCCCGCCTGTCGATAGTGGGCGACATCCGCTGGCGAAGTCACAGCGGACTCGGCCACTCGAATGACACCCGACGGGATGCGGTCAGCCAAGCTGCCGAAAAGGTTCTGGTCTAGTTCGAAGGTGGTGAGATTGCGTGCGTTGACACCCACAAGGTCCGCACCAATATCCAATGCCGTCGACACTTCGTCAGCGCTGTGGGTCTCGACCAGTGCTGTCATGCCGAGTCCCGATACCAGCGAGTGCAACTCGGCGAGGAGCGGCAGTTCTAGCGCTGCCACGATCAGAAGCACGATGTCCGCTCCCGCAGCGCGCGCCTCGAACACCTGATAGGGCTCGACAATGAAATCCTTGCGCAACACGGGAAGCGTGACGGCATCGTGTACAGCCTTGAGATCAGCCAGTGAACCGCCAAAACGGCGACCCTCCGTCAGTACGCTGATTGCGCTCGCACCACCAGCCTCGTATGAAACGGCAAGCGCTGCAGGGTCGGGGATGTCGGCCAGCGGTCCGCGAGACGGACTTGCCCTTTTCACCTCGGCAATGATCTTCACGCGGTCTGCTGGTGCGAGCTGCAGAAGTGCGTCTAGTGCGGGTTCGTGACCCAGCGCGTCGGCTTCGACCGTCGCGAGGCTGCGGTGGGCGCGCCTAGTCGCTGCGTCCTCGCGGGCCCCGGCTACAAGATCGGGAAGCACCCTGCTAGTGCTCTTTGGGCACGTACCGGGGGCCACCGACTCCATAGCCGACACGGGCGAGAACCCAGCCAACAATCAAGCCAACAATCACCAATCCTGCGCAGGCCCAGACGACTACGGCAAGATCGAGGAAGAACGCCACCGTACCGATGGCAAAAGCTACCAACATGATGATCACAGCGGTCCACGCGGCCGGCGAATTGCCATGGCCGGGATCTGATGTGTCGTCGCTCACAGTGCTCCTTTAGGGGGTGTTGAACCCAAAGTCTAGCGCGAGGTTGGGTCGCTCCCGCCGCTCAACTCGTCCCAATCGGAAACAGGGTTGGCAGAATCGTGACTATTTGTGCCACCAACCGGCTCATACCGCCGGGTCGCACCGCGCCAACGGCGCGTCGTGAACGCAGTGAACACGCCGAGGATCGTCGTGAGGACGCCGAGTGCGACGGCAATCCATGGCCAAGCGGACACGCTGACAGAAACGACGAGCGCAGCAATCGATGTCGCGCCCGATACTCCGGTTGCTTTCGTCACGGACGCTGCAGAAGAAACTATCGGGTTCTGCAGCGCGACGATGCTGGACGCGACCACGACAATCCCGATGGCAGCCTGCACTATCCCAAACGACACGCGCAACGCAGGTCCAGAGATGGCCAGTGCCGCCACGAGAGCGAAGCCGGCAAGACTGAGTGCAGAGAGATCCGGCGCAGCTGTAGAACCCGCCACAGCCATCTCAGAGACCGCAGTGCCTGTTCCCTTCACGGTGAGATTGACCCAGTCCTGTGTCCAGGCGAGCAGCGTGAATGCACTGACCAGAATCCCTGCGAGCAAGGTTAGGGACTTAGAGCGACGTGCTAACGTACTCACTTCACTCGCCTCATCGCGTTTGCAACCGCAACCGCACGCAACGGGGCGGCAGCCTTGTTCAGTGTCTCGCGATGCTCGGTGTCTGGGTCGGAGTCCGCCACCAGACCTGCGCCCGCCTGCACCCTGGCCACCCCCCCGGAGATCGTGGCAGTTCTAATAGCGATCGCCAGGTCGAGATCCCCAGCGAAACCGAAGTATCCGACCACTCCGCCATAGAGGCCTCGTTGAGCAACTTCGAGTTCGTCGATGATTTCTAGCGCGCGGGGTTTCGGCGCTCCCGAGAGTGTTCCGGCCGGGAACGTGGCTGAAAAGACGTCGAGAGAGTGTGCGTCAGGCCTCAGATTGCCTTCGACAGAAGAGACCAGATGCATGATGTGGCTGAACCGCTCGACCTGCATGAACTCCGTGACTTCTACGGTGCCGGGCACGCACACCTTGAGAAGATCGTTGCGCGCGAGATCGACGAGCATCAGATGCTCCGCGCGCTCCTTTGGGTCGGCCAGAAGTTCCTCGGCCAGGGCGAGATCTTCCTCAGGGCCTGCACCCCGTGGACGGGAGCCTGCGATGGGATGCATGTATACGCGCCCGGCTTCCACTTTCACGAGAGCCTCGGGAGAGGAACCCACTATCCAGTATGGTTCGCCAGCACCATCAAGAAGCGAGAACAGGTACATGTACGGACTCGGATTGAGAGCGCGTAGCACGCGATAGACATCGATGGGATGCGCCGTGATCTCGTGATCGAACCGCTGAGAGATGACGACCTGGAAGACATCGCCGTCCTTGATGTGCTGCTTCGCACGATCCACCATGTCGCGGTACTCGTTCGCTAATATGCGCGGCACTGGGCTTTGCGCCAGAGACAGGTCGACCTCGGCCAACCAGGCTTCAGCCGGTTGGGCGAGCTTGCCCTGCATCTCATCCAGACGCTGTTGCGCCTTGTGCCACAGTGCTTCTGCTGCGCGATCCCCATCATTGAGCGCCGCAGCAATCAACAAAACGTTCCCCGTTGCGTGATCAACAACGACCAGTTCGGAAACAAAGCTGAACGCCTGGCCGGGAATGGAGAAGTCAGCGGGGGGGATATTGGGAAGGCGCTCAATCTGACGAATAGCTT
>JBDTAD010000292.1:0-7004 GCA_039924815.1 Lacisediminihabitans sp. | reverse complement strand
TCTGGCACGGCGAACTGCCCACTCCTGCCCAACTCGAAGAGTTCGAGAAGCTCGAGCGTTCGCTGCGACCACTCGACCCGCGCACCAAGCGAATTATTGACGAGTTGCCGCTGACGGCACACCCGATGGATGTCGTGCGCACCGCGATCAGCGTGATCGGTGCGACGGATGTCACCCTGAACGAGCCGAACGGAATCATCGACCGCGCTCTCAACGAGGGCCGTGCGATCTATCTGCTAGCCCAGCTTCCCGGAATCGTGGCCTACGACCAGCGCCGCCGTCGCGGGGAACAACTCATCGAGCCGCGGGACGACCTCAGTTTCTCCGCCAACCTGCTGCACATGACCTTCGGCGAACTTCCCGACCTCGTCGTCGTCAATGCCTTCGACATCTCGATGATCCTGTACGCGGAGCACTCATTCAACGCGAGCACCTTCACCGCACGGGTGATTACCTCGACCCTCGCCGACCTGTACTCTGCGGTGACCGGTGCTGTCGGCGCTCTGAAGGGTGCGTTGCACGGAGGCGCCAACGAGGCAGTCATGCACGCTTTCGAGGAGATCGGCACGGCCGATAATGCTGAGGCTTGGCTGGATACCGCGCTCGCCGAAAAGCGCAAGATCATGGGCTTTGGGCACCGCGTCTACAAGAACGGCGACTCCCGGGTGCCCACCATGAAGGCCGCGCTCGACACCCTGGTCGAAGAATTCGACCGCCAGGATCTTGGCGATTTGTATGAGGCGCTCGAGAAAGCCATGAGCGACCGCAAGGGTATCAAACCGAATCTGGACTACCCGAGCGGCCCCGCCTACAACCTCATGGGCTTCGATACCGAGACGTTCACGCCGCTGTTCGTGGTCAGCCGCATCGTCGGCTGGACGGCCCACATCATGGAGCAGCAGGCGTCCAACACCCTCATCCGCCCCCTGTCGGCCTACAACGGGCCAGAAGAAAGGCACATTTCATGACCGTTCCCACCATTGAACTGAACGATGGAGAGAAGATCCCGCAGCTCGGCTTCGGCGTCTTCCTGGTCGACCCAAACGAAGCAGAGCGTATCGTCGCCGACGCCCTCGAGACCGGCTACCGCCACATCGACACGGCCGCGATTTACGGCAACGAAGAGGGAGTCGGGCGCGCGATTGCGGCATCCGGAATCCCGCGCGACGAACTGTTCATCACGACCAAGCTCTACAACGACGATCAGGGCACGAAGTCTGCGCATGATGCCATCGCCGTCAGCCTGGAGAAGCTTGGACTGGAGCAGGTGAACCTGTACCTGATCCACTGTCCGAGCCCGGCCCAGGACCGTTACGTCGAATCATGGCGCGCGCTGGAGCAGATTCGTGACAATGGCCAGACTCGCAGCATCGGCGTCTCGAACTTTATGGTCCCGCACCTCCAGCGCATCATCGCCGAGAGCGACACTGTGCCCGCGGTGAACCAGATCGAGCTGCACCCCTACCACCAGCAGCCTGAGGTCACCGCGTTTGGTGCAGAGCACGGCATCCACACCGAGGCGTGGGGTCCGCTCGGTCAGGGCAAGTACCCGCTGCTCGAACTGACCGAGATCACCCCGATTGCCGATGCGCACGGCAAGTCCGCCGCGCAGGTGGTGCTGCGCTGGCACCTCCAACAGGGTCACATTGTGTTCCCCAAGTCCAACCGTCGCGAGCGGATGGTCGAGAACTTCGACCTCTTCGACTTCGAGCTCACCCCGGATGAGCAGCAGTCGATCACCGGGCTGGAGCGCGCCGGTCGCGTGGGTGGAGACCCCTTCGAGGTGAAGTGAAGCCCTAGAGTTCCACGCGCGCGCCGCGCGGCACCGGCACGAGCAGATCGGCGAGGCCGGCATCCGCGAATGCCTGGTTCAGCATCTCCCGGCTCTCAGAGAAGTGCTCCCAGTCTTCGGTGTGCACGGCGACCACCCGCACGGCTCGCAGGGCCTTCGCGGCAGCGACGGCATCCTGGACTGTGAGTGTGAGCGCGGCGTCGATCGCGGGAACGCGCGCGGCGCCCGCGAACAAGATGGCCAGGTCAACTGGAGCGAAGCGGTCGGCAATCTGCTCGACGAGCGGCACCGAGGCGTTGTCGCCGCTCACGTAGACGGTCGGTGCTCCCGCGGCTTCGAGCACGAAGCCGATGACCGGCCCCACGATCGGTTCGGAGCCGGGAGGGCCGTGCAGCGCGGGGACCGCGGTGATGGTCGCCTCGCCGACGGTGTAGCTCTCCCAGGAGTCGAGGCCGATGACGCCGCCGCCGAAGAGGTCCATGCTCGCCTTGCGCGTGCTGAGCGTGGTCACGCCCGTCGCAAGGAGTTCGAGTCCCTCGTAATCAAGGTTGTCCTGGTGCTCGTGGTGGCTGAGCAGTACAAGATCGACAGCCCCCAGCTCGTCACGGGAGAATGCAGGTCCGGCGGTCTTGACCAGCGGCGTGCTGCCCGGATCCTCGTAACTCTGTGGCGCGTCGAAAGTCGGATCTGTGACGATGCGCAGGCCCGCCCATTCGAGAAGCACAGTGGGTCCGCCAATAAGAGTGATGGCTGTCGTAGGCACACTTCGAGCTTAGCTTTCAGTCTCCTCACATCGCTGGACGTTTGCCTCACTTGCAAGAAGCACCTCGTTGTGCACGCTACGCGTAGCGTTGGAGACATGCCCAATGTTCTCGCGGATGCCATCAGCCCGTACCTTCGCTCCCACGCCGACAATCCGGTCGCCTGGCAGCAGTGGGGCGCAACCGCGTTCGAAGAGGCAGTTCGCCGCGATGTTCCGGTGCTCATCTCGATCGGCTACTCGACCTGCCACTGGTGCCACGTGATGGCCCGCGAGTCGTTTAGTGATCCCGTCTTGGCGGAGTATCTCAACGAGCACTTCGTGGCTATCAAGGTCGATCGCGAGGAATATCCGGATGTCGACTCCAGCTACATGACCGCTGCGAGCGCCTTCACCGAGGGCCTGGGCTGGCCCCTCAACGTGTTCGTCACCCCGCAGGGCAAGGCCTTTTTTGCGGGGACGTACTGGCCGCCGGCGGCTGCGGGTGGGCATCCGTCATTTCGCCAAGTGCTCGAAGCGGTGACGGATGCGTGGACCGATCGCCGCGACGCGCTTGAAAGCAGCGCGACGCAGGTGGCCGAAGCGCTCGCGTCGCAGGCGGGAAGGGCGGGTGGCGCGCTCCCCGATGGCGACGACTTCGACCAGGTCGTAGAGCACCTGCTCGAGCTCGAAGATGAGCGTTTCGGCGGCTTCGGCACCGCGCCCAAGTTTCCGGTCGTGCCGGTGCTGTTGTTCCTCCTTGAGCGCGGCTCGCTCGGCGACTTTGCCGCTCTTGGACTCGCGGAACGAACGCTGCGGGCGATGGCCGATTCTCCGCTCCGCGACGCGGTCGATGGCGGCTTCTTTCGCTACGCCACTCGGCAGGACTGGTCAGAACCCCACTACGAGCGCATGCTCTACGACAACGCCCAGCTACTCAGCGCCTACACGCGGCTGTCGCAGCTCTCCGAGAGCAGCCGGCACCGTGCAATCGAGGTGTGCAAGGGCATCGCGAGCTTCTTGCTGAACGTGCTGCGGCTTCCGAGCGGGGCATTCGCGTCCGCGCAAGATAGCGAAAGCACTGTCGACGGCACTCGGGTGGAGGGTGCCTATTACGCTCTCGATGCCGCAGCGCGGGCTGAGCAACCAGCCCCGGCACTCGACGAAAAGGTGCTGAGCGGCTGGAACGGACTCGCAATCGACGCGCTCGCCGAGGCCGGTTTCGTGCTGTCTCGCCCTGAGTGGACGGATGCGGCGCGCGCGGCCGCCGATGACCTGCTCGCGCACCACCTGCTGCCCGCATCCGCTCCTCACAGCGACACGTTGCCCGCCGGCAGTCCCGCCGGTGGCCCCATTGCTATTCCCGTTGCTAGTGCCGCCCAAACAAAGGAGTCACGCGCGCTCATCCGCGCCTCCGTTGGCGACAGGCCCTCTGCAGCAAGGGCGACGCTCGAGGACTACGGGATGCTCGCCCGCGCGTTCCTTCATTTGGGCGAAGTCACGGGGGAGGTTCGCTACGCGGTGGCAGGCCGAGAGCTGGTGGACGTGACGCTGGCGGATGCGACGCTGGCCGACGCGACGCTGGTGGACGTGACTTTGGCGGACGCGAACCTGACCCGCGGCACAGCCGGTGCGGTGCCGTTCAGTGTTCCCGGGGGAGCGGACCCGGTGCTGAGCGGACACGGTCTCGCGGTGGGAGCCGACCCGTCCGAGGGCGCGTACGCCTCCGGTTTCAGCGCCATGGCATCCGCCGCGCACCGCCTCTACTTGCTCACGGCCGAGAGTAGGTACCTCACTGCGGCGACGGATGCGATGGAGCAGTTCGCGCCCCTCGCCGTCGTGCAGCCGATGGGTTTCGGAGCCGCGCTCGGCGTCATGAGTGGGCTCACGGCCGCGGCCAGCCAACTCGTCGTGGTGAGCAACGAGATCGACTCGCCCATGGCATCCGTCGCGCGGGGCTGGCAGCGCAGCGGCGCTGTTTCGACGGTGCTCACGGATGCCACAGCCGCGTCGTTCGCGGCCGCCGGCTTTGAGTTGTTCGAGGCTCGCAGCACGCAGCCGGATTCCACCGGTACGAGCGCGCCGACCGCGTACCTCTGCCGCGACTTCGTCTGCCAGCTGCCGGTCACCGATCCCGCGCACCTGACGAGTGCGTTGCACGCGCCCTGAGCTTGTCGAAGGGTTAAAGCGCGGTTCCCATCGCCAGGCTCCAGGAACGACAGGCTCCAGGAACGCCGCCTAGGCGCCGACGACCAGCGCGGCGTTGGGGTCTGCCGCCCATTCGTTGAGCGATCCGTCGTAGATGACAACGTTGTGGTGCCCGAGCAGGGTGAGCGCTAGGGCATCCGAGGCCGCAGCAATACCGCCCGCACAGTACGCGACGATGTTCTCTTCGTCCAGCACGGAAGCGAACTTCTCGCGAAGTTCGGTGTCACCCAGAAACGCGTTGCTGCCGCGATCGACCAGACGACCGGCCGGAACACTGATGCTGCCCGGGATGTGGCCGGCGCGTGCGCGTGCTGACGCCTCGCCGCTGAAGTCTTTCGGTGGAGTGCCACAGACCAGCCCGGCCCGCACGGAGCCGGCGATGATGCCCTCGACATGGGCCTTGTCCACCCAGAGTTCCGGACGTTCGTTGCCGGTGAAGGTGACCGGAGTGATCTCGTGGTGGCCGATCTCGGTTTCGCGGCCCTCGGCCTGCCACTTGGTGAGCCCACCGTCGAGCACGGCGACGTCGTCGTATCCCCAGGAGCGAAAGAGCCACCAGATGCGGGATGCCCACTGGCCGACAACCGCGTCGTAAATGACGACGGCCGTGTCGTTGTCGATGCCAAGCGCGCCCACGGCAGCCTCGAACCGCGCCTGGTCGGGCTTAGTAAAGGGGAAGCGGGCATCCGGATCAGAGAACGTCTCGAGCACGTCAGCGAAGCCAGCGCCCGGAATGTGGCCCGAGAGAATGTACTGCTCGTGGCCGCTCACGTAGCCGTGATGGAATCCGGAGGCCAGCAGCACCGTCGCGTCCAGAACGACAAGTTTTTCTGAGCCAAGGTGATCCGCCAGCCACTGTGTGGATACAGTCGGCGAGGTGAGGAGAGGCGCGGTGCTCATGGTCAGCGCGCAGTCTTGCGAGCAGAAATAACGCCGGTGTCGAAGCCGAGCAGGTAGAGGCCGCCGTTGAACCTGGCGTGTTCGATCTTGATGCAGCGGTCCATCACCACCGTGAGGCCTTTGCTTTCACCGTAGATCGCGGCATCCTGATTCCAGATGCCCAGCTGCACCCAGATGGTGGGTGCGCCGATGGCGACGACGTCGTCGATGACCGATGGGATGTCGCTGGCCTTGCGGAACACGTCGACGATGTCGGGCACTTCTGGCAGCGAGGCGAGGTCTGGATACGTCTTGTGCCCGAGGATTTCGTCGGCGTTCGGGTTGACGAAGTACACGCGGTAGTCGCTCGACTGCAGCAGGTACGTGCCGACGAAGTAGCTCGCGCGAGCCGTGTTCGGAGATGCGCCCACGATCGCGACCGACTTTGCGCCCTGCAGGATTTTGAGCCGCTCTTTAGCGCTCGGCCCCACCCAGGTGCGCTGCGACTTCAGCAGTCGTGCCAAGGGCGAATCCGCCGGTAGTTCGCAGCTGAGCCCGTTGGCCAGTTGCGATGTGACTGTTGTGCTCATCACTTGCCTCCCGTCGCCTGGGCCAGCGCCTGGTCGAGGTCATAGATGATGTCTTCGGGGTCTTCGATTCCCACGCTGAGGCGCACGAGGCCCGGCAGCACGCCCGCGTCCGCGAGTTGCTGCTCGGTGAGCTGACCGTGAGTGGTGGATGCCGGATGAATGACTAGCGTCTTCGCGTCGCCGACGTTGGCCAGGTGGCTGGCTAGGTTCACCGACTCGATGAAGGTGCGCCCGGCATCCCGGCCGCCCTTCACGCCGAAGCTGAAGATCGAGCCAGGGCCCTTGGGCAGGTAGCGCTTGGCGCGCTCGAAATGCACGTGGGAGGGGAGCCCCGCCCAGTTGACGAACTCGATGCGCGGATCGGCCTCAAGCCACTCCGCGACGATACGGGCGTTGGCGACGTGCGCGTCCATCCGGAACGGGAGGGTCTCCACGCCCTGAGCGAGCAGGAAGGCGGAGTGCGGTGCGAGCACCGGCCCGATGTCACGCAGCTGCTCGGCGCGCAGCCGGGTGAGGAACGCGTACTCGCCGAAGTTGCCTGACCAGTTGAGGTTGCCGTAAGTGTGCACGGGAACGTCGAACAGTGGGAACCGCTCGCCGTGCCACGGGAAGCGGCCGGACTCGACGACGACGCCACCCATGGTTGTGCCGTGCCCACCGAGGAACTTGGTGGCGGAGTGGATGACGACGTCCGCTCCCCACTCGAGCGGGCGATTGAGGTACGGGGTGGCGATGGTCGAGTCGATGATGAGCGGAAGGTGATGCGCGTGTGCGACGTCGGCGAGTCCCTCGAGGT
>JBDTAD010000291.1:0-7562 GCA_039924815.1 Lacisediminihabitans sp. | reverse complement strand
TGCCGCGCGCAATCGAGCTGGCCACGCATCCTGCTACCACTTCGACCCTGGTTCTTCCGGACTACCGCCAAACGAATCCGACACCTCGACCTCAGCCTCCTCAAAAACCTGAAGCCTGCGCCCGTCAGCTGACACCCGCTCTCCTGCAGAAGCTAGCGCTCCCTTTAGTCGAGCAGGCTAGCGCGCGAGCGCTGGCACGGACCGTGGGCGCACGATCAGCCACATAACGAAGAGTGAAACCACCGAGGTGCAGATCATCACGCCCGCCATCGGGATGGCCGTGGTCACCCCAAACAGACCGACGATCGGAGAGATCACACCGGCAGATCCGAAGTTCACCGCGCCCATAACGGATGCTGCCGTCGCGGCTTCGCCCCCGTGACCGGCAAGCGCCAAAACCTGCTGGCAGGGGAAGGCAAAACCGCAGGCGGTGATGAAGAACCAGAGCGGCACGAGGATGCCGAAGAGACCGGCATTCAGCAGTTCGAGGACCACAATGGTCACCGCAGACACCAACATCAGAAGCACGGCACCGAGCAGAATCCACTGCGGACCGACGTACTTCGCCAGCCGAGAGCTGCTCTGCACGCCGAGCACCACGCCAACCGAGTTGACGGCAAACAGTAGACCGAACTCTTGGGCAGACATCCCATAGATCTGCTGGAACAGCAGCGGGGCATCCGTGAGATAGGCGAACAGGCCGGAGAACGTCATCCCCGCGATGATGATCGTGCCCACGTACACCCGGTCAGAGAAAATGGCGCGGTAGCGCTGACGCATGGTGCTGTGCCCGGCATCGTCCCGCCTCGCAGCTGGCTGCGTCTCGACCAGAAAGAAGACCGCGGCGATAGCGACGAGAACGCCGTAAATGGTGAGGAAGACGAAGATGCCACGCCAGTCCACAATCCGCAGCAGCTGCGAACCGATAACCGGAGCGAGGATGGGCGCGAGCCCGCTCACCAGCGCGAGCCGGGAGAGCATCCGCACGAGAGGTAATCCGCCAAAGAGGTCTCGCACCATCGCCATCGCGACGACACCGCCACCCGCGGCGCCCACCCCCTGAAGTACGCGAAAAACACCAACCCAGATGATGTCCGGAGCCAGCACAATGGCGAGGCTTGAGCCGATGTGCAGGAGCGTGGCGAAAATCAGTGGCAGCCTGCGGCCGACCTTGTCACTCCACGGACCGACGAAGAGCTGCCCCAAAGCAAAACCAATCGTCGTCGCGGTGAGAGTCAGTTGAACGGCGACCGCGGTGGTCTGAAAATCAGTCTCAAGCGAGGGAAAGGCCGGCAGGTAAAGGTCGACAGAAAGCGGGCCGAGCGCGGTGAGCGCACCCAAAACGATCACATAGACGAGCCTCTGGCGATTCGAAAGTGAATCGCCAGGGTGAACAACTGTTGTCAAATGGGACTTACTCCGGAATCGTCTTGCTCTGTGCCAGTGCCGCGTACCATTGCGCGCTGTCCTTGACGGTGCGCACCAGGGTGTCGTAGTCGACGCGAACGATGCCGAACCGCTTAGAGAAGCCGTAGCCCCACTCGAAGTTATCGAACAGCGACCAGACCAGGTAGCCGCGCACGTCGACTCCGCGCTGAAGAGCACGGTGAACCGCGGTGACGTGACGTCGCAGATAGTCGGTTCGTTCCGCATCGTGAATGGCGCCATCGACCACAACGTCGTCGAATGCCGCACCGTTTTCGGTGATGACGAGGGGGAGGTTAGGGAACTCTGCGTGAAGGGCGAGCAGCAGTTCCTCGAATCCACTCGGCGCGATGTTCCAGCCCATGGCCGTGTATGGGCCTGCCTGCTGCACAAATTCGACCGCGTCAGCACCCGGCCAGGCCGAACCGGCGGCAGGCTTATGACCGTCCCCTGCAGAGCGATCGCTGACACCGTCCCACATCCGCACCGTCGTTGTGGAGTAGTAGTTGACGCCGAGAAAATCGATCGGCTGGTGGATGAGTTCGAGGTCACCCTGCCAAATGAACGGCCAGTCCGTGACGCCGTTGGTGTCTTCGAACAGGTCTTTCGGATACGCGCCGTGCAGCAGCGGACCGGTGAAGGCCCGGTTCGCCAGCGCGTCGATCCGGCGCACGGCTTCTGCCCCAGTGTCACCGTCGCCTCGCAGCGCGTGCAGATTGAGAGTGATCGAGAACTGCGGATCATTGCTGACCGCCTTGCGCAGTTCGATGAGCGCGAGCCCGTGGGCAAGATTCAGGTGATGCACCGCGGCGAGCGCATCGGCGCCGTTCGTACGCCCAGGCGCATGCGACCCTGAGCCATAACCGAGGTAGGCGGAGCACCAGGGCTCGTTGAGCGTGGTCCAGGTGTGAACGCGGTCGCCGAGAGCCTTGCCGATGACGGCCGCATACTCGGCGAAGCGGTAGGCGGTCTCGCGATTCGGCCAGCCGCCAGCATCTTCGAGCGGCTGCGGCAGGTCCCAGTGATAGAGGGTGGCAATGGGGCGGATGCCGCGGGCGATGAGCCCGTCGACGAGCCTCGAGTAGAAGTCGATACCGGCCTGATTTACCTCGCCGGAGCCGGTCGGAATGATGCGCGACCACGAGATCGAGAAGCGGTAGGCGTCCAGTCCGAGGGTCTTCATGAGGTCGAGGTCTTCCTCGAGACGGTGGTAGTGGTCATCCGCCACGTCCCCCGTCGTGCCGTCGGTTATGCGCCCGGGAGTGTGGGCAAAGGTGTCCCAGATCGATGGGCCGCGGCCATCCTCATCCCAGCCACCCTCGACCTGGTACGCGGCAGTGGCGGAGCCGAAGAAGAAGTCACTCGGAAAGACCAGCCCGGCATCGCGGTAGTCTGCATCGCCGGTGGTCACAGTGTTCTCCTGCACTTCGTACTCCTCGTATTTGACGTAATTAAGCGCCCGGATTGGTTAATATTCCTGCGAAGGCAAGTTCGGCGGCACCGATCATCAGGATGTTGCTTCCGAGCTCTGCCCGCCTGATCTCGATCGACTCGCACACGGCCGCCATTGCACTGGCCCGCATCGCCGCATCAAGCACTTCGGGCGCCACGGAATACAGCGAGCCGAGAAAACCGCCCAGGACAATCATCTGAGGGTTGAAGATGTTCGCAGTGTTGCCGAGGGCGCGGCCGAGAAAACCGAGCTGCCGATGCACGAGCTCAACGAGCTCGGCCGACGGTGTGGCATCCGGCGCAAACGCCGCGGTCAGCTCATCGTCGAGTCGCTCCGCCTCCGCTGCGCCGAGGCCGAGGGCCGCCAACAAAGGGGCACGCCATACTTCTGTTTCGAGACATCCGCTGGATCCACAGTGGCAGTGCACGCCGGCACTGTTGACCATGGTGTGACCGATCTCGCCCGCAAAGCCCGAGGCGCCACGCAACAGCTTGCCCGAAGTGATGACCCCACCGCCAATGCCGCTCGCGCCGCCGTTCAGGTAGATCAACTCGTCGATGCCGCGGCCCGCTCCGAAGACGCGCTCCGCGATCGCGCCGGCGTTGGCATCGTTCGCCGACGCTACCGAGAACCCGGTCGCTGCTTCGAGCCGCTCAGCGAGAGGCTCGTTGGTCCAGCCGAGATGCGGGGCGACACTGACCACGCCATCGCTTTCGCGCACAAGACCAGGGACCGCGAGGCCGATGCCGACAATGCGCGACCCGTCCCCCAGCTCTGCACGAATCTCCGTGATGGCGGAGGCGACGACCTCCACCGCTTCCTGCACGGTGGGGATGCGCGCGGTGCTGAGTCGACGTCGCTGCAGCACCCGGCCGCCGAGCGCCACCACGCCAACCTCAACGGCATCCAACTCGGGGTGAACGGCAATAGCCAGGGTGCGTTCGCTCGGTCGGATGATGAGGCTAGGCCGCCCCACTCCCTTGGTCTGGTCTGGCTCGCTTTCGATCACCAGCTCGCGTTCGACGAGCTCGGCGACGAGCGCCGCAATAGTGGATCGATTGAGCCCGGTCTCCCGGGTCAGCCACGCGCGCGACGGTGAACCGTTTTCGTGCACGAGCCTGAGCACCACGGAAAGATTGTGCTGGCGCACTTGATCGAGATTGTTGCCGTTCACCACTAATCCTCCCAGCGGTTCACACTACCGTGCGGCGCAGAGCCGCCGAGCGGTTCGTCGGACGCACTCTCCGTTCTGGTTCGGGTTGGCCAGAACTCGCTCACACCGCGAGCGCGAACGGACCTTCGCGCCCGTTACACCGCCGCGGGTGAGGAGGACACGACGCTAGCGCGACGTTCGACGTTAACGATGCGAGCATCCTCGTTGGTCACCGCGTGCACGTCACCGGTAATCGTGACGATCGCGCGATCCGTCGATCCACCCTCGAGTCGCCTAGATGTGGCATGCCGCTGGCTAACGATGGCACCGTCGATTGCCTGGTCTTCGTCTGCAGAAGCCGCCGCGTGCGCCGCGATCCATACTTCGACTTCTCCTGGCTCGACCACTCGAACCATCGATCGGTCACTGAGAGCGAATCGAGTCGCCGGCACCGAGAAGATCAGGCGAACAGACTCGGCAGGCTCAAGGTCTGCGCGGGCGTAGCCGAGTAGTTGCACGACGGGCCGAGTCACGCTCGCCACGAGGTCGTGACCGTAGAGCTGCACAACATCGGTGCCGCGAACCTCGCCGGTGTTGGTCACCGTCACCTCCGCCGTGAAATGCCCACTCGTCACCGTGGTCGCGTCGACCACGAACTCTGTGTGCTCAAACGAGGTGTACGACAATCCAAACCCGAAAGGAAACTCGGGTGTCGTGTCGGTGGAGGTCACCTCAGATGGGCCTCCAAGTCTCGGATGAAGATAGGAATACGGCTGCGCACCGACCGAGCGCGGCATCGAGACGGGCAGACGCCCAGAGGGGTTGACTCGCCCGGTGATGATGTCAGCAATCGCATGGCCACCGCCCTCCCCCGGGAAAAACGACTGCAGCACGGCGGCCGGTCGCGTGGCGCTCTCGTCGACTGCCCATCCGATCACGTAGGGCCGACCGGTGAGTAACACCATGACGACCGGCGTGCCGGTGGCGACGATCGCTTCCACCAGCTCGCGCTGCACACCGGGCAGCGTGAGCGTTTCGGAGTCGTTGCCCTCGCCGACGGTTCCACGACCGAAGAGCCCGGCCTGGTCTCCAACAACGACGATCGCGAGTTCGGATGCTGCGGCAGCATCCGCTGCCGCCGCGAAGCCCGAGTGATCCAGACCTTCCACTGTGCACCCCTCGGCGTACAGAAATTCGGGCGCTGTGATGCCTGCCGCGTCGAACGCGTCTGGGAGTGCCTCGAGCACGGTGGGAATCTCGAATCCGAGAGGGAGGCCTGGGTACCCCGCCAGAACATGATTGGCGAAGGAATAGCAGCCCTGGAGAGCCTCCGCGCGGTGTGCGTTCGGGCCAATCACGGCAACCTTGCTCGGCGCCTGTCCTGAGCCGCCCAACGGGAGCACTCCATGGTTCGACAACAGCACGACGGATTCTTCCGCAAGTCGCCGCGCGATCTCACGGTGCCGTGGGGAGTCCAGGTCGATGACGGTGGGCGGTTCGGACTCGAACGCGTCATCGTCGAGCAGGCCGAGCTGTTCTTTTTGCGCGAGTGCTCGCAACACCGCGCGGTCGACATACGCTTCATCGAATTGTCCGGCGCGGATCCGATCTGCGAGGGGTTGAAGATAAGCGTCACCGGTAGGGAGCTCGATATCGATGCCGGCCTCGAGCGCCGCAGTCGCGGCTTCCCCACGATCGGCCGCAACGCCCTGCATCACCTCGAGAAATGCGACAGCGAAATAGTCCGCAACCACCACCCCATCGAAACCCAGCTTCTCACGAAGCAGGGTCGTGAGATATGCGGCGTTAGCGGCAACCGGAACGCCATCGATCTCGGCGTACGAATTCATCACGGACTTGGCCTGTCCGTCGAGCAGCGCCATCTCGAACGGCGGCAGGAAGACATCCGCAATCTCCCGCGGGCCAGCGTGCACTGGAGCGTGGTTGCGGCCGCTCTGCGACGCGGAGTATCCGAGAAAATGCTTGAGCGTCGCGTGGACGCCCGCATCCTGAAGGCCCTGCACGTAGGCGGTGCCCACCGTGCCAACAAGATACGGATCCTCGCCGATGCACTCGTCAACGCGACCCCAGCGAGGATCGCGGATGACGTCAAGCACGGGGGCAAGACCCTGGTGCACGCCGAGCTCACGCATGGATCCACCGATGGTTCTTGCCATCTCACGCACGAGCTCCGGGTTGAACGAAGCGCCCCAGGCCAGTGGCGTCGGAAACGCCGCAGCCTTCCACGCGGCCAGCCCGGTGAGGCATTCTTCATGGACAAGGGCGGGGATGCCAAGCCGAGTCTCGCGCTTGAGCCTGCGCTGTTCCTCCCACAGCCACGCCGCACGCTCGACCGGATCCACCGGTCGCGTTCCATACACGCGGGTGTAATGCCCCAGACCGTGCCGGGTGATTTCTTTCAGATCGCCCGATGCCTTTTGTCCGGATGCCATCTCCCCCTGCATGGGTGCGACGACGCCCTTTTGGTCGAGCCAATAGCCCACGAGCTGGGCGAGCTTTTCTTCGAGAGTCATCCTCCCGTGGAGCGCTCTCACGCGCTCGGAAACCTCGGGCATAGCCGGAAGAACGGTGGTCACAGGAATATCACTCTCGTTTGCGGAAACATACCGTGCAGATTCATCGGAGCGCGACAGAACGCTAGCACTTTGGCTGTGTCAACTGTAATATGTTTTTCAAGCCAACAAACTATTAGTGGCATCGAACGAATAGGAATCCCATGGCACTGCAGCCGACTCGCGACGACAAATTCTCCTTCGGTCTCTGGACCATCGGATACAACGGTACCGACCCGTTCGGCGGCCCAACCAGACCCCAGCTCGACGTAGTCGAGGCTGTGACCAGGCTTGCCGAGATCGGCGCCTACGGCCTCACCTTCCACGACGACGACCTTTTCCCCTTTGGATCGAGCGACGCCGATCGGCAGAAGCAGATCGACCGCCTCAAGCAGGCTCTTACCGACACCGGCCTCATCATCCCGATGGTCACCACAAACCTTTTCAGCGCGCCGGTGTTCAAAGATGGCGGCTTCACTTCGAACGACCGCGCCGTTCGTCGTTTTGCCATGCGCAAGGCGCTTCGCCAGCTTGACCTCGGTGCAGAGCTCGGCGCCAAGACCTTCGTCATGTGGGGCGGCCGCGAAGGCGCCGAGTATGACTCGGCCAAAGACCTGCAGGGCGCACTCGAGCGCTACCGCGAGGGTGTGAACCTGTTCGCCCAGTACGTGACCGACAAGGGCTACGACATCCGCTTCGCGATCGAGCCGAAGCCGAACGAGCCCCGCGGTGACATCATGCTGCCCACCGTCGGCCACGCACTCGCCTTCATCGAGACCCTTGAGCGCCCAGAGCTGTTCGGCGTCAACCCCGAGGTCGGCCACGAGCAGATGGCCGGACTCAACTTCGCTGCTGGCATCGCCCAGGCGCTCTATCAGGGCAAGCTGTTCCACATCGACCTCAACGGCCAGCGCGGCATCAAGTACGACCAGGACCTCGTCTTCGCCCACGGCGACCT
>JBDTAD010000290.1:0-6910 GCA_039924815.1 Lacisediminihabitans sp. | reverse complement strand
TGCTCGACAGCGGCGTTCACTTCGGACACCAGACGCGTCGTTGGAACCCGAAGATGAAGCGATTCATCCTGACCGAGCGTTCGGGCAGCCACATCATTGACCTGCAGCAGTCGCTTGCCTACATCGACAAGACCTATGACTACGTCAAGGAGACGGTCGCTCACGGCGGCACGATTCTCTTCGTGGGTACCAAGAAGCAGGCTCAGGGCTCCATCGCCGAGCAGGCTCAGCGCGTCGGCCAGCCCTTCGTCAACCAGCGTTGGCTCGGTGGCCTCCTCACTAACTTCCAGACGGTTTCCAAGCGCCTCGCTCGCATGAAGGAGCTGGAAGAGGTCGACTTCGACGACACCACCAAGGGCTACACCAAGAAGGAGCTGCTCATCCAGCGCCGCGAGTTGGTCAAGCTGCAGCGTTCGCTCGGTGGTATCCGCAACCTCACCAAGACCCCGTCCGCGATCTGGATCGTTGACACCAAGAAGGAGCACCTCGCCATTGACGAGGCTCGCAAGCTTGGCATCCCGGTCATCGCGATCCTCGACACCAACTGCGACCCCGACGAAGTTCAGTACCCGATCCCGGGTAACGACGACGCCATCCGTTCCGTTGGCCTGCTGACGCGCATTGTCGCGGATGCTGCTGCCGAGGGTCTCATCCAGCGTCATCAGAAGGCAGAAGAGGGCAACGTCTCCGCAGTGGAGCCGCTCGCTGAGTGGGAGGCCGAGCTCCTCGGTGCTTCCGAGACCCCCGCAACCGAGGCCGAGAAGATCGAGGCCGTTGACGGTCTCGTTGAGGCACCCAAGGAAACCGAAGCCGCCGCCGAGGCTGTTGCTGAGGTCGTTGCTGCTGAGGCCCCCGTTGAAGAGAACAACGCGGATGCCGTCGCGGCTTCGCACGAAGCAGCTGCTGACGAAACGGTAGTGCCAGAGCACAAGGTTGAGTCAGACGAGGCTGCAGAGGCGAAGATCGAGGCCGAGGCCACTGACGCCGAGAAGAAGCCGAAGGCTGCTGCGAAGCCTGCCGCCGCCAAGCCGGCCGCAAAGAAGACTGATGCTGCGGTAGCAGCAGACGCAAAGTAAGGAAAGAGCCAATGGCAGATTTCAGCCTGGAAGACCTCAAGACCCTGCGCGAGCGCCTCGGCACCGGCATGGTCGAGACCAAGAACGCGCTCGTCGAAGCGGGCGGTGACCTCGAGAAGGCCACCGAACTGCTGCGACTCAAGGGTGCAAAGGGAAACGCCAAGCGCGCCGACCGTTCCACCAGCGAGGGACTTGTCGCTGCCAAGGAGAACGGCACGAACGCGACGCTGATTGAGCTCGCGTGTGAGACCGACTTCGTCGCCAAGAGCGCGAAGTTCGTGACCCTCGGTAACAACGTCCTCGAGGCCGTAGCTGCTGCTGGTGCCTCCACGGTGGATGAGGCTCTTGCCGCGACCGCTGGAAGCCAGACCGTCGCTGATCTGATCGGCGGCGAGGCCGCGATTCTTGGCGAGAAGGTGGAGCTTCGTCGCGTTGCTCTTATCTCCGGCGAGAAGTTCGCGATCTACCTGCACAAGACCAACAAGGACCTGCCGCCGCAGGTCGGTGTCATCGTTGGATACTCCGGCGCTGACGCTGACACTGCTCGGAGCGTCGCCCAGCACATCTCGTTCGCTGACCCGCAGTACCTCAGCCGTGCGGATGTTCCTGCGGCAGACGTTGAGAACGAGCGTCGTATCGTCGAGGAGATCAGCCGCGGCGAAGGCAAGCCAGAGGCTGCCCTACCCAAGATCATCGAGGGTCGCCTCACCGCGTTCATCAAACAGGTCGCCCTGCTCGAGCAGGACTACGCAAAAGACAACAAGGTTTCCGTGGCCAAGGTGCTGGCGGATTCCGGTCTCACCGTGAGCGAGTTCGTTCGCTTCAAGGTTGGCGCGTAAGTCACACGAAGAACCACCACGAAAATGGGGCCCGGATCGCGTCAGCGGCCGGGCCCCATTTTTGAGCCTGAACGATAGCCTGTAACGAGCCGAATCCAAGGAGAGACCATGACATCAGAGACCGGCAAACGACGGGTTCTCCTCAAGCTGTCTGGCGAGGCCTTCGGCGGCGGCCAACTTGGTGTGAATCCTGACGTGGTCAGTTCGCTCGCACGAGAGATTGCCTCAGTGGTAGACGAGGTCGAAATTGCCATCGTTACCGGTGGTGGCAACTTCTTCCGAGGCGCAGAGCTCTCACAGCGCGGCATGGATCGCGGTCGAGCGGACTACATGGGCATGCTTGGCACAGTGATGAACGCGCTTGCCCTTCAGGACTTCCTGGAGCAGGCGGGAGCCGCGACTCGCGTGCAGTCGGCTATTTCGATGACGCAGGTTGCCGAGTCGTACATTCCCCGTCGTGCAGAGCGCCACATGGAAAAGGGCCGCGTTGTCATCTTTGGTGCGGGCGCCGGACTGCCGTACTTCTCAACGGACACGGTCGCGGCGCAGCGTGCACTAGAAATCGGGGCGGATGTCGTGCTCGTCGCCAAGAACGGAGTCGATGGCGTCTACTCGGCCGACCCGCGCACGGACTCGAATGCGTGGAAATTCGAAGAGGTCACCTACCAGGAAGCGCTCGTGAAAGGTCTCAAGGTCGTCGACTCCACCGCGTTTAGCCTGTGCATGGACAACAAGATGCCCATGGTGGTCTTTGGAATGGAGCCGGAGGGCAACATTGCCAAAGCGCTGCGCGGTGACCGCATCGGCACTCTTGTCTCCAACTAGCGTTCGCGCGCCCCAGTAAACTACTTAGCGGTAGCACAACCCACGAAGGAGCCCCCTGTGATTTCCGATGTACTGGCCGAGGCGCGAGAGAAGATGCAGAAGTCTCTCGAGGCCGCCAAGGACGACTTTGCGAACGTGCGCACCGGTCGCGCTAACCCCGCGCTCTTCCAGAAGATCATGGTCGACTACTACGGAACTCCCACCCCGCTGGGCCAACTCGCTGGCATGGTCAACTCCGAGGCGCGAGTGCTCGTGGTAACGCCCTACGACAAGAGTGCGTTGAAAGAGATTGAGCGGGCGATCGTGAACGCACCGAGTCTCGGCGCCAACGTAGGCAATGACGGCACGATTGTGCGCGTCACCCTGCCAGAACTCACCGAGGAGCGTCGTCGCGATTTCGTGAAGATCGTGAAGGCCAAAGCTGAAGATGCTCGGGTGTCTGTTCGCAACATCCGTCGCAAGGCCAAGGATGACCTAGACGCGCTCAAGACAGAGGTGGGCGATGATGAGGTCGCTCGCTCGGAGAAAGAACTTGAAGCGATCACCAAGGGCGCGATCGACGCCATCGATGACGCGGTGAAAAAGAAGGAAGCTGAGCTCCTCGAGGTCTGATGACAGATCCATCCCAGGGGAATCCTCCGCCGGCCGACCGCGGCAGGCGACTCTTTAGACGCAGAAAAGAGCTTGAAGCGCGCGCCAACGCGTTCAAGAACGACTTCCAAGCGGAGCTGAAAGTCACTAGGGCGCACATCGACGCGGCGAACGAGAAGATCGAGGCGCGCACCGGCCGCAATTTGCCGTTGGCAATTCTGATCGGCCTCGGCCTCGGACTACTCATGCTCTTCAGCCTCATCGTGTACAAGTGGCTGTTCATGATTTTTGCCGGAGCGATCATTGGGTTCACGGCGTTCGAGCTTGCTAGCGCGCTGCGGTATGCGGGCCGTGACGTGCCGCGCTGGCCGACGGCAATCGCCGCTGTTGCGATGGTGCCCGCTGCGTTCTACCTCGACGACGGTGGGCACTGGCTCGTGCTCATAGCCGTCATCGTTTTTGTAGCGGTCTGGAGACTCGCCGAACTCATCATCCCCGCCCACCGCGGCACAGCGCGCGGGGTGGGCCGTGACCTCGCCGCAGGCACCTTCGTGCAGATCTACGTCTCGTTCCTTGCTAGTTTCGCGGTGCTGCTCGATAGCAAGCAGGGCGGCGAGTGGTGGACGCTCGCCTTCCTGATCTTGGTGATTGCTATCGATACTGGGGCATACGCGAGTGGCCTCTTGTTGGGCAAGCACAAGATGGCGCCGAGAATCAGCCCCAAGAAAACGTGGGAGGGCTTCGCAGGCTCCGTGGTGGTCGCGTTGATCGCGGGGGTACTGCTCGCGGTGTTCATGCTGCACCAGCCCTGGTGGTTCGGTCTTATCTTTGGTGCCGTCATCGTGTTCACGGCGACCACGGGAGATCTTACTGAGTCGCTGATCAAGCGCGACCTTGGCATTAAAGACATCAGTACTTGGCTTCCAGGCCACGGCGGCTTCCTTGATCGACTCGACTCGATTCTGCCGAGTGCCGCAGCCGCCTACGCCTTGTTTCTCATCTTCGGCGGATAGTCGGGTGACCGCGCCCTCTCGAGGGCGTCGCTAAGCGGAGGGTCAGGATAGGTAGGGCACAATAGTCTCGTGAGCACAACTTTCCCGCGTACCCGCAAGTCCCGCCGTGGCTACAGCGTTGATCAGGTTGAGGATTTCCTGGAGGATGCGCGTCGCGCGTACTCGGCGGAAGGCGCCGTCAGCACGGTAATTAACGCCGCGAGCATCCGCACGACCTCCTTCATTATGCAAAAGGGCGGGTATTCGACGACCCACGTCGACTCAGCCCTTGAGCGGCTCGAAGACGCATTTGCCAACCGGGAGCGTGAGCTGACCGTACAGCAAGCGGGAAGCGAGGCCTGGTACGCCGGAGCCCGCGCCACAGCGCAGGAGATTCTGGACAGGCTGTCACGCCCAGTAGGCCACCGATTTGATCGGGTGGGATTCCTTAGCGGCGGATACGATCGCAAAGACGTTGATGCCTTTGCTGAGCGTCTCGTCACCTACTTCCAGGACGGCTCAGTGCTGAGCATCGAAGAGGTACGCACGGTCGCGTTTCGGTCGCACAAGGGTGGCTACCGAGAAACTCAGGTCGATTTGCTTCTCGACACCGTCGTCAACGTGATGTTGGCCGTTCGATAGCCAGAAATGGGCGAGATTCGCTCTTTTCGGCTAAAATCGATACATCGTGGGTAGGCATACAGGAGAAATCTCGTCCCAGGCACCGCACACCGGAGCCGGGGCCGAGCCTTTTGGATGGCGGATTCGCAACCGCGGTAGTGTCTCGGTTTTTGCTTTTTTCGCCGCGGCCGCGTTCATGGCTCTTGCGGCGATCGCGCCGAATCCGCAGGCTATCGCTGCTGTAGAGTCGCAGCCGTCGGCCTCCGGCGCGAGCCAGGGCCTCATCGTTTCAGCACAGGTTACCGGCGGCAAGACCGTGACGGGCGAGGTGGCAGTTGCCATGCTTCGAGATGACTACACCGTCACCAAGCGGGTACAGCCGCGGGTGCTGAGCGCAGCGCCGGTCGCAGGCGTCCCCGACCCGGGCAGCGCCCAGGCCATTGGGCACGAACTGGTTCTGGCGCGAGGCTGGGGTGAAGATCAGTACAGCTGCTTAGTGTCGCTGTTCAACCGTGAGTCGCACTGGAATGTGTATGCTGGCAACCCCGTGAGCGGTGCGTACGGTATCCCGCAGGCCCTGCCCGGCACGAAGATGGCATCTGCTGGCGCAGATTGGCAGAGCAACCCGCGCACCCAGATCACCTGGGGGCTCGGCTACATCGCGTCGCGCTACGGAACTCCGTGCGGCGCCTGGGGCCACAGCCAGGCCTCTGGTTGGTACTAGAGCCGGTACTGCGAGGTTGGCGCGCGGCCGCTCCGCATAAGCTTGAGACATGCCAAGGTCCAATCGTCCGCGCCGCTCCCGTTCGGGTGCTGACCGCGACGACGAAGATGGCGTCGACATCACTCGGGCCCTCTACGGAGCATTACACACCGAGACAAAGCGTGACGGACTCTGGAACGTGCAGGCTTTGTCTGCGACTTCCGCGGTGAAGTACTACACCTGTCCTGGCTGTGGGCAGGAGATCGTCCCTGGCACGGCTCATATGGTGGCGTGGCGTGGCGACGGTCTCATGGGCGAGGCAGATGACATTGCTGCACGGCGCCACTGGCATGCGCACTGTTGGCGGATCAAGTAGCGAAGGGCACGGGAGCAGACGGATGGAAATCAGGGCGGGCGTAGAGCTTCCGGCTCGGCGCGAAGACATTGAGCTTCATACTTCGGATGGTCTCACCCTCGTGGGGGAGCTCGCGTTACCACTCAAAGGTGAGCCTGTTGCTACCTTGGTCACGCTCCACCCTCTGCCCACCGCGGGCGGTTTCATGGACTCGCACATTCTTCGCAAGGCAGCCGCGAGACTTCCCGCGCTAGCCCAGATCGCGGTACTTCGCTTCAACTTTCGGGGAGTGTCATCGCCGCGCGGAGCGTCCCAGGGCGCCTTCGGCGAGGGCGAGGCCGAGCGTTACGATCTCGTGGCGGCGATGGATCTCGTCGCAGAGCGTTCACTTCCCCACCCGTGGTTGCTGGGCTGGTCGTTCGGTAGCGAAGTAGTCCTGAAATACGGGCTGGATCATCCGATCGAGGGCGCTATTCTGCTGTCGCCACCGCTACACCGTGCAACGGATGCCGAGGTCGCAGCGTGGGCGGGAAGCGGACGGCGACTCGTTGCGGTCATCCCCGAGCTCGATGACTACCTGCGCCCGGCGGAGGCGGCAGCTCGCTTTGCCTCTGTCCCGGACATCGAACTGGTCGACGTACCGGACGGCAGACATCTGTGGGTGGGGGAGAGTCAAACCAGACGAGTCCTCACCGAGGTGGTCGAACGACTGAACCCGGGCGCGCTCCCGCTGCCCACGGAATGGGCAGACTAAGCGTGGCCGCTACAGCTCGTTTTGGCGTGGAATAACGACTTGATCAACGATCAGGAGCACAGCAGCGGCGAACGGGATGGCGATCAGAGCCCCGAGGATACCGAGTAGCGCTCCTCCCGCGAGGGCAGCAATAACGACAATGGCTCCTGGCACC
>JBDTAD010000289.1:0-2464 GCA_039924815.1 Lacisediminihabitans sp. | reverse complement strand
GATGGCGGACTACGTTGCACCGCTGGAGCGCAAGGGAACGCTCGTCGCCGTGGTGATAGCGGTTGCCGTCACGCTGATCTACATCGGCATCGGGTCCGGCGTCGTTGACACGACCACACCGCTGTGGCGCTCTGGCCCGGCAATCGTCACCACGCTCGCGGTGGCATCCCTCGTCTTGTTCGAAGTGGTTGGCCGCCGAATCGTTCGCAAGGGTCAACCGGCTGGCTCGCCAACCGAGCTGGCCTGGGATGACGCCCTGCGTTCCCAGCGACTGCGCGGCCTGCTCACGGCACCGCTCACACTGAGTGCCTACGGAGGTTTCTCCGCCCTCATGGAACTCTCCACCGGCTTCAGCGCCGCCGGAAAGCCGCAACTCTCTCTTCTATTCAGCATCCCCACCGTTGCACTCGGATGCGCTGTGTTCGTTGTGGCCATCGTCACTCTGATCACGAGGCCGCAGCGATTCTTCCTCCGCAGACTCTGGCCCAACGCTGAGGCGGTCGCCTGATGCTCACCATCGATCCACGGTCAGCCGTTCCGCCGTTCGAACAACTCCGGGTGCAACTGCTCGAGCAGGTTCATTCCGGCGAGCTCCCCTTCGGGGCAAAGTTGCCGACAGTGAGGCGACTCGCGGAAGACCTCGGCCTTGCGCCGGGCACCATCGCTCGCACCTACCGGGAGCTGGAACAAGACGGCATCATCCAGACCCGCGGACGCAACGGAACCTTCGTGAACTGGGCGAAAGACGAGGCCGAGCGGCAGGTGCAGGATGCTGCGAACGCGTATGCGGCGCGTATCCGCTCGCTCGGATTCGACCCCGCCCGAGCTGTCACGCTCATCAAGCGCGCGCTCAACGCCTAACCACCCTTGCCCCATCCGTGAGGTCTGGCAATCGGCGCTTCCGAAGGCCAACGAAGAGCAGATTGCCAGACCTCACCGGATGCCAAGCGGAAAAGTAGGCGGAGAGGAGCGTGGTTACAGGGCGGCGGCGAGGGTCTCTGCGAGCGGCGTTGTTGGGTGCCCGATGAGGCGTGAGAGTTCACCCTCGGTGCCGCCGAGCAGGCCGTCGCGGATGTTGCCGTCGAGCGCGACGACAAAGCCGGCCGTTCCGTCATCCAGCCCGAATCCCTTGAGCATCTCCAGATGCTCCTCGGCTGTCAGGTTGCGAAAGGCGACGTCGCGACCGAGGAGCGTGCCGATCGTCGACGCGAGCTCATCAAAGCTCCAGGCGTGGTCACCGGTGAGCTCGATCGTCTGGCCGGCCAGGGAGTCGTCGAGCATCGCGGCGGCGGCTGCCTCTGCGTAGTCAGCGCGGCTCGCGCTCGCCACCGTGCCCGAACCAACGCTCGCGACGATCTCGCCAGACTCGCGCGCCTTGTCGATCTCGCCAAGGTAATTCTCCGAGTACCAGCCGTTCCGCAGGATCGTGAAGGGAACGCCGGACGCGACGAGGAACTCTTCGGTTGCCTTGTGCTCGGGCGCAAGCACGAGGTCAGACGTGGTTGCCGCGGGAGCACTGGTGTAGACGATGCGCGCGACGCCAGCATCCTTCGCCGCGGTGATAACGGCAGAGTGCTGCTCGACCCGCTGCCCAAGTTCGCTGCCGGACACCAGAACAAGAACGTCACCGGGCTCTATCGCCGCGGTTACCGTCTCGGGCTTCGTGTAGTCCAGCACAGCGGTTCGCACGCCAGCACCGCCAATATCCGTGAGCTTTGCCGCATTACGGGCGGTCGCCACAATGCTTTGCGAGGCGACACCGCGCGCTAGCAAAGACTCAACAATGAGGCGGCCGAGGTGGCCAGTGGTAGCGGTAACGACGTAAGACATAGATTCTCCGATTCGGTTGACGGGATCCTTAACCGTCGACAGTGAGAATATCTTCCCCAACCAGCGATTGAGTCTTAGAGCTGAAGAGAGAGCATTCCCGCATCCGGATTTCCGAAGCGATGCGCGGTAATGCTCACCGATTGCTCGCGCACGAACGCCAGCAGCTCAATCCGACCGGACGTCGTAACCGGTCCCGCATAGACGGTCACGTCAGGGTCACCGGCGAGCACCGCGGCGAGCGCAGAGGCAGACCCGCCGAGCAAGCGAATACGGGATGGCCGTACCTCGTCGGACTGCAGTCTGGCGTGCCAGCGCGCATCCGACTCCACCAGCACTTCGGTGACACGTACCGGTGAGCGACCGCTCCCAAACAAGCGGATGAGACCGTCGCCAAGCGGCACAGCTGTACTGATCGAGACGGGGGCATCCACTCTCGCTGCGGCCGCGAGCATCCGCACCAGCTGCGACTGCGACGCACCCTCAGACAATCTAAGTGTCACGGGCGTCGGAAGGTAACGCAGCACATTGCGCTCGACGAGAAGGCGAGACGAATCCCTGGCAACACTGAACTCGATGTCCCATGCGCGCTGGTCGCTCAACGCCGCGCGCCGCACCTGGTCGAACTCTACGAATT
>JBDTAD010000288.1:0-2810 GCA_039924815.1 Lacisediminihabitans sp. | reverse complement strand
GGGGCACGGGCAGATCTTCTTTAGGATCATCCTGCCGCTGACCATGCCGGCCATCGCATCCTTCGCGATCTTCCAGTTCCTCTGGGTCTGGAACGATCTGTTGGTCGCGTTGATCTTTGCCAGTGGGGAGGCCGCACCGATGACGAAGCTGCTCGCCGAGATCACCGGGACTCGCGGTCAGGACTGGAACCTGCTCACCGCGGGGGCCTTCATTTCAATCCTCGTGCCGCTGATCGTGTTCTTCGCGCTGCAGCGCTTCTTCGTGCGAGGCCTGCTCGCCGGCAGCACCAAGGGCTAGGCCCCGCGCACCTACATCCACACCCGCCAGCTGTCTCATCAATCAGGAGGTGGTGAGGCTGGTGTGGCTCCTGTGACTGCAGTGATCCACATCCGTCCCTTCCGCACCACTCGTCACACCGCCTCCTGAATAACGGAGGGACACACGCCAGCGGCGAACGGGCACATCTGTGTCGAGCGAGGGACGTAGGGTTTACGAATGAGTGGGATGCGCGGAGGAGGTCGGAACGTGCGTGCCGTGCGAGTCAGTAGCGGGGATGCCCGGGCCCAACGCGCGACGAACGCCGAAGCCCCCACGATCCCGCACCTGATTGGGCGCATCGGTCAGCTGTTCCTGCCGCATCGTGTCGCGTTGATTGTCACGATCGTTCTGGTGGTCGTCAGTGCAGGGTTGTCTGTGCTGCCGCCACTGCTCACTAAGGAAGCGTTCGACCGCGGGCTCTTTCCCAAGGGCGGGCCGAACGTGCCGGTGCTGGTGAGCATCGTCTCACTCATGATTCTGATCTACGTCTCGTCCGCGGCGCTCGGCGTGTGGCAAACCTGGCTCACGGCAACCGTGGGCAACAAGGTGATGGGGGCCCTGCGCATCCGCCTGTTCAGCCATCTGCAACGCATGGAACTGGCCTTCTTCACGCGCACCAAGACCGGCGTCATCCAGTCCAGGCTGCAGAACGATGTCGGCGGCGTCGCGAGCGTGCTCACGAATACGGTGGCGAGCGTGCTCGGCAACACGGTGACGGTGATCGCCGCGTTCGCGGCAATGCTGCTGTTGTCGTGGCAGCTCACCGCGGTCGCCGTGGTGCTGATGCCGCTCCTCGTGATCGCACAGCGCCGGGTCGGTCAAGTGCGCGCCCGGATCGCGACCAAGACACAAGAGTCTCTGAGCGACATGACGGCGATCACGCAGGAGGCGCTCTCGGTCTCCGGCATCTTGCTCGCCAAGAGCTTCAACCAGCAGCAGGCGGAGGTTGGCCGCTACTCGGACGAGAACGACAATCAGGTGCGGCTTCAGGTGAGCCAGCAGATGAGCGGCCAGTGGTTCTTCGCACTGGTGCAGATCTTTCTCGCCATCATCCCGGCCGTTGTATACCTCGTCGCAGCGTGGCTCATCCTCGGCAAAGTGCCGGTCACGGCGGGCACAATCGTCGCCTTCACCACTGTGCAAGCGCGGCTGATGTTCCCGTTGCTTGGGCTGCTGAGGGTTGCCCTCGACCTGCAGACTTCGCAGGCGCTGTTCGCCCGCATCTTCGAGTACCTCGACCTGCACCCCGCGATCGTCGATGCTCCGGATGCGCGCCCGGTTGACGAGGCAGAGCTCGGTCGGGTGGTCTTCGATCGGGTGACTTTCGCCTATCCGGATGCAGGGCCGGAAACACGTCCGACGCTCGACGACGTGTCCTTCGCTATCGAGCCCGGGCAATTTGCCGCCTTCGTCGGGCCGTCCGGTGCGGGCAAGACCACCGTGTCGTATTTGATTCCACGGTTTCACGAGGTCTCGGGCGGCCGTATCCTGTTCGCGGGCGACGATCTGCGCGAGCTCAGACAAGATTCGCTCATCTCGAATATCGGCATCGTTAGTCAGGAGACTTACCTCTTTCATGCCACGATTGCCGAGAACCTGCGGTACGCGAAGCCGAATGCGAGTGACGGGGAGCTCATCACGGCAGCGCGCGCCGCGAACATTCACGCAACAATCGCGTCGTTCCCTGATGGCTATGACACGCTCGTGGGCGAACGCGGCTACCGGCTAAGCGGCGGCGAGAAACAGCGCATCGCGATCGCACGGGTGCTACTCAAAGACCCGAGGGTGCTTATCCTTGACGAGGCAACGAGCGCGCTGGATTCGGTTTCGGAACGCATCGTGCAGGATGCCCTGGACGCGGCATCCCACGGGCGCACGACGATTGCGATCGCGCACCGGCTTTCGACGATCGTTTCCGCGGATGTGATCTTCGTTGTCTCGGACGGGCGCATCGTCGAGCGCGGAACCCACGCGGAGTTGGTCGGTGCAGGCGGCGTCTACGCCAGCCTCTATACCGAGCAAATCTCCCACACCTGACCCTGCCCTGCCTGCCGCACGCCTGTCCTCCCGCGCTGTCCCAAATGAAGGCATTTCGCCGTCCGCGCCCGCAGCAGCCCCACGTTCCGGCAGAACGGATGCATTATGCCTTCATTTGGGACGCGGAGACTGCGATGCTCCTGTCACGAAGAGTGGATTCGCAGCGGCAATTGATAGATTGGATCGGTGAAGTACGCGGAGACCGTCCTCGACCTGATCGGCAATACGCCACTGGTCAAGCTGCAGCATGTCACCGACGGGATCGCCGCAACGGTGCTCGTCAAGGTCGAGTACCTGAACCCGGGCGGATCGTCGAAAGATCGAATCGCCACGCGGATCATCGACGCAGCCGAGCGCGAGGGCAAGCTTGCTCCTGGTGGCACAATCGTTGAGCCGACGAGTGGGAACACCGGCATCGGCCTGGCCCTCGTCGCCCAACAGCGCGGCTATCGCT
>JBDTAD010000287.1:0-3625 GCA_039924815.1 Lacisediminihabitans sp. | reverse complement strand
GATTCTGATACCGCGACTTGTAGTCTGCCGAGCCGTACGGCTTCTCGGCGGGTGAAGAAAGCTGGAAGAAGCACAACTGGCCGATCTTCATGCCGGGCCAGAGCTTGATCGGCAGGGTGGCGACGTTGCTGAGTTCCAGCGTGACGTGGCCGGAGAAACCCGGGTCGACGAAGCCAGCCGTGGAGTGGGTAAGCAAGCCCAGGCGCCCCAGGGAACTCTTGCCTTCGAGGCGGGCGGCCACGTCATCCGGCAAGGTCACGGCCTCGTAGGTCGATCCGAGGACGAACTCGCCCGGGTGCAGGATGAACGACTGGTCAGGCTCGACCTCGACCAGACGCGTGAGATCGGGCTGGTCTTCTGCCGGATCGATGTACGGATACTTGTGGTTGTCGAACAGTCGAAAGAAGCGGTCGAGCCGCACGTCAATGCTCGACGGTTGGATCATCGCTGGCTCATACGGGTCAAGCCCGATGCGTCCAGAGTCGAGCTGAGCCTTGATATCCCGGTCCGATAGCAGCATGACATGAGACTAGCCGAGCGAGCTTGCTAGTATTGGCGTCTGCTGGTCATCCCGTGCGCTGAGCTTGTCGAAGCGAGCGGATGTCGGCGTCGCGAGCGTAGTTCAATGGCAGAACTCCTGCTTCCCAAGCAGGTAGTGCGGGTTCGATTCCCGTCGCTCGCTCCACTGAGAACTCACAACAACACCGCTGGTGAGCCAGATCAGCATCGGTGGGCGAAGGAGCAGGTACGGCTCGGGATCCAAGACGCCAGCTGGCAAGAATCGGTTGAAGCCGGAAGCCCGCACGGTGTGCCCGAATGGCGAGCCGACGTGCTCGCGACCTCCGGGGCGGGGCGGCAGCTGGCGTTCGAGGTGCAACGCTCACCGCAGACAGTACGCGACTACCTTCGACGTTCCGAACGATACAGAGTGTCAGGGCTTGAGAGCGTCTGCTTCATGCCAGCTGAGAACTTCATCGGGCTCGCCAGGCTCCGCGGGCGCGTGGCGGTGTTCCCATTGGATATCGGATACGACACCGGCACAGTCACCTCCGACAGGACCGACCATCCGCTCCGGGCGTTCGTCCCCGAATGGCTTGGCGGCAAACACCTCACCGGATGCTCGGGAGCGTCGCGCCGGAACGGAAGTGAGTGCGGTGCACCGAGCTCCAAGTATCTGGCTCAAGCCGTCCCTCAAGGCGCGGAGCTCGACCTCTGGATCGCCGATTCCAGCGACACTATTCCACCCGTAGGATTTGCAAACCGCCGAACAATCTCCTCAGCTACCGCTCTCACAATATCCTCGGCGTCTTCCATGTACAACAGCGCCTTGACGCTGTTGACGAGAAATAGCGTACAATCGGTTGACGCTGTTTCCATCGAAGGGATGCCGAGATGCACGCCGCTAAGGACGCACGACACCACGCCGAAAACGACGAATGGATCCTCGACGGCAATCTTCCGGTTCTCGCTGATCCCGAGGTCCGCTCTGCACTGCTGGCGAAGCTGGACTATCGCCTTTCCGAGATAAAGCCGGGAACTATGGGGCTCGTCGTTGCTACGTCGGCTTTGATCGTCAACCTCGACGAAGTCGTGGATCGAATGGTGGCCGCCATCCCTCAGACGAGCGAGCTAGACGCCAGAGTCGGGCCGTTCTATACGACGGCGTCTCTGCGGCTATGGCTTGGTATCACTCGGCAGGCGCTCCACCAGCAGGCGAAGCGCAGGCGGGTGCTCGCGCTGACACTGACAGACGGGGTGCTGGCCTATCCGGTGTGGCAGTTCACCACCACTGGTGAGCCGCTGCCAAGTCTGGCAGAAGTGTCGCGGATACTTGACCCAGACGGCAGCGACCCGCTGACCGTAGCGTTGGCATTGAACACTCCATGGCCTTCAGCTGACAATAGAACTGGGGCGGAGCTGCTGCGTTCCGGCGAGACCGAGACGGTAATGCGGATGGTCTCTCGCGCGGCAAGGGCACTTGCAAGTTGAGCCACGGCGACAATGCGGACAATGCGGACAATGCGGACAATGGTGTTTTACAGGGAGAGACTGCCGCTGATAGCCGCCAAACCGTAGTGCAAAAAGGGCCGACGGCAGACACCGACCTGAGCAATTTTCCGGTGATCTCCGTATCGGGAGTGCTCTATCGCGCCCACTCGACAGCGCATGGCCCTTGGTATTTCGACTCAGGAGACGGCGGACGTTTCAATCTCGAAGCACCAGAGGGAACCTGTTACGCGGCTAGCGATATATGGTCGGCAACACGTGAACGGCTGGCTGATTTCTTCGCGATTGCTGGGCAGTCGCTGGCGGAGGCGAAGGCTGACAAGTTCCATGTCACGGAGCTGACGCTCGAAACAGCTATAAAGTGCGCGAATCTCGATAGTGCGTTTGTTGTCGAATCGAACATCACACGCGAGCTTAGTTCGATGGAGGATTACAGCGTGTCGCGTTCATGGGCTACGGCTTTTCGGAATGAACAGTTTGAGGGCATGTTCTATCCATCACGGTTCACGGCAGGCCCGGCTACGGCCGTGGCTATGTTCGGCGCCGCTGGGGAGCATAGTCTCGGCTTGATCGGGGCGGTCACCAGCGGACGCGATGCGTGCGCGCAAGCGCACATCGCTGTTGTCAGCATCGTCGGGTCAAATAACGTGAGGTTTGAGGAGACGCCGCGACCCTAGCGGCTCAGCTCATCAGGTCTTTCCGCGTTTGAATCCACTGCGCCTCGTAGTTGTCGTTGTCGCCGCCGTTCAAAATCGCGGATGTCATCGCACAACTGGACAACAAACAGGATCGCGAACGGTCAGCACTATCGTTCTTCCCGGCGCTGGTGTTCAACACCAGCATTCCTCGGAACCGACGCCCACGCCAAGAACTATTCGCTTCCTCTCAACCGAGACGGCCAAACCCTGCCGCGGCAACGTGGTTCTTCCCGGAATCAATGACCTCCCATCCGGATGTTGTCGCGACGTGGCACCCAAGCTTCTTGCTGACCAAGCCACCGCCAGCATTACCGTCTGGAAGCAGGGAGTGGATTCTGTGGCTGTGCGAGCACGCGCCCACTTGCGAAATGCAACTTTTCGAGCGCTGCAACGGACGAGGATGCCCCGTCTGCAACAAGGTGAGCACAGCCACGAGCCTGAACATCCTCACCATCACGCACCCAGCACTGGCTGCGAAATGGCGCCCGGAAGCGAATGGCACCAGACGGCCCGAACAGCTCTCGGCTGGCTCCCGCGAGCAAGTGTGCTGGCTCTGCCCGAAAGTTCTTAGCTAGAGGACCAAGATTGAACGCCGAACTCATGGGTACAACTGCAAAGTTTGTTCTCACCGAGCACTACAAATTCCCGTCAATGACCTCGCGACTACTGACGCACTCCTGGCCACCGAACTCGGAACGAAACGGGACTCCGACCAACAGGGTTGGGGCAGCCCCGGGCGACGACTCCCTAGCACCCGTTACGGGAATACCTCACCGCAGCTACATGTGGTGCCGGAGTAGCTGCGAAGGACACCTGTCGACGACGCTCGAATCTGAGGCCAATCTGACGGGCGAAAATGGGGCCACCGGTTTTGGTTCTAGTCTGCCGGTTCTTGGGTTCTGATGCTGGGGAGGCTGTCG
>JBDTAD010000286.1:0-6091 GCA_039924815.1 Lacisediminihabitans sp. | reverse complement strand
TTGCCCACTTATGCCCCATTTTCTTCGAATTCCCGAAAAAATAGGGGCGTAAGTGGGCAACTCGCGCGAGTGAAAGGTCAGGATGTGGATGGTTTAGGCGGCGAGGCGGGCACACAAGCGAGCCTGTGCGTATGCCCCGTACCGCGCTGCCACACCCGTACGACTCAGCCCCGTTCAGAAACCGCGACGGCATGGAGCACGGAATCACTCGCAAGAGGTTGCGCGGAGTAGACCTCGACCGCTCAATCTGGGGAGTACGACGGGCCCCCCGACCGGGCGAAAACGAGTTCCTCGAGCGATGCAGATCCTTCGCCGCACGGATGCCCGCGGGCGCTTTCTTCAGCCACGGCACGGCTGCGCTGCTCCTGGGCGTGCCTCTGCCCTTCCGCTTAGAGCGAGAGAGCCGTCTTCACATCGGAGTGCCCGCGCCGGCGCGCGCGCCGCACGCACATGGCATCATCGGACACCGGCTTGAGTTGTTGCCGGATCAGCTGGCTACGACCTGGGACATTGTCCATACTAATCCGGCCCGTACCTGGTTCGATCTGGCGAGCCTGCTTAATCTGCACCAGTTGGTGGCTGCGGGAGACTTTCTCGTGCACTGGAGGCTGCCATACGTCAGCATCCCGGAGCTAATGCGCGTGAGCGAGAGCTTCATCGGTCGTCGCGGTATGGCGATCATCCGTGAGGCGCTGCCGCTACTCAACGACAGATCGGAGTCGCCTCCGGAGTCGGTGCTCCGCGTGATCCTCGCCCAGGCTGGCCTTCCGCGGCCACGCATCAACCACGTGATCGTGATGACCGAGGATGGCTCGGTCGTTCGCACCGATCTCGCGTTCGATAAGGAGCGGGTACTGATCGAGTACCAGGGCGACTACCACCGCACGAAGACCGACCAGTGGCGCAAAGACATGACCCGCCGCTCTCGCCTCGAGGCGCAGGGGTGGATCGTGATTGAACTGAATGCGAATGATCTCAGGGATCCGGATGAGCTGGTCGCCCGCATCCGCCTGTTCCTGGCCCGACGCGGCTAGCGCCGCGGGTGCCGACGTCGCCCGAGTTGCCCACTTCCGCCCCTTTTCTGCCCAAAAAGGGACGTTTGAGGGGCATAAGTGGGCAACTCGCGGAATACGGGAGGGGGAGGTGAGGTGGCCACGGGGGGATGCGGGAGGGATGACGGGGCGGCTGGGGAGGCCGGGGTGGTGAGGTTGCGGCGAGGGTAGCGAGGAGTCGGGGGGTGGAGGCTGCGGCTAGAGGAGCTTGCGCTCTAGGGCCCAGGCCGTGAGCTCGTGGCGGGAGGAGAGCTGCAGCTTGCGCAGCACGGCAGACACGTGAGATTCCACCGTCTTGATGGAGATGAACAGCTCGCTTGCCACCTCTTTATAGGCGTAACCGCGGGCGATGAGACGCATGACCTCGCGCTCCCTGGCGGAGAGACGATCGAGTTCTTCGCTCGACTCGGCCTGCTCCCCGGCGGCCGCACCGAAGGCATCCAGAACAAATCCGGCGAGACGGGGCGAGAACACCGCATCCCCCGCGGCGACGGCCGCAACGGCACGGCTCACTTCTTCCCCGGAGCTGCCTTTGGTGAGATAGCCACGAGCTCCAGCGCGGATGACGCCCACGACATCCTCCGCGGAGTCGGAGACGCTGAGCGCGAGAAACTTTGTTTCGCCGAGGAGCGCGGTACTGCGGCGCACCACCTCTGCACCGCCGCCACCCGCGCCACCGGGCAGGTGCACGTCGAGCAAAACCACCTCGGGTCGAAGCTCGGCAATCTGCGCGACGGCGGAGTCGACATCCGCGGCCTCGCCGAGCACCTCGACCGTGTCGTCGAGGTCGGCGCGCAGGCCGGAGCGGAAGATGGAATGGTCATCGACGATGAGTACGCTGGTCATTGTTCTCCCCTTTTCACTCGTCCCCCAGATGCAGGTGCACTTCGGTACCGACGCCGCCAATACCGGGGCCGACGGTCGCCGTGCCGCCTGCCCGCGTCATCCGCCCGATGATCGACTCGCGGATGCCGAGCCGGTCGGCGGGCAGCGTCGCCAGATCTATACCGGGGCCGCGATCCCGAATGTACACGTCAACCGCGGACGGAGCCATCTCAAGGTAGACAGAAACCTCGCCGCCCACGTGACGCGCGGCATTCAGCATGGCTTCACGTGCCGCAGCTATCAGGGCAGCACTCGGCGCGCTGGAGGATTCACCCGCGGTAACGATGTCAATGCGGGCGGGATAGTCGAGTTCGATCGCGGCGGCGACCTCGCGCAGTTCGATCGCCAGATCATCACCGACGCTCGCCGTGCCGGCGAACAGCCAGTCGCGCAGTTCGCGCTCCTGAGCGCGGGCGATACGAGCGACCTCACTCGACGCGCCAGCTCGGTTTTGGATGAGCGCCAGAGTTTGCAAAACAGAGTCATGCAGGTGCGCCGCAATTTCCGCTCGCTGCTCCTCCCGTGCGCGGGCCGCACGCTCACCGAGGAGTCTCGTTGCCAGCCGCACGATAGCGGGAGCCACCAGCACGCCGACGCCCAACACGACCATGACAATGGCCAGCACCACAGTCATCACGCTGCCACCACGCGTGAGGGTGAGTCCGCCGATGAGGATGAGCAGTGCCGCGGACACGCTGCGCACGACCACGCCCAGCCGTCGAGAGCGGCCCGGATCCGTCCGGTCGAAGCCAAGGCTCCAGGCGACGGCTGCGGCGAGCAGAAAAGTCATTTCGAGAATGCTGGGCACCAGGGTAATCCGAGCCGACAGGCTGCCCACCGCGAAAAGCGCGGCAATGCCCCCCAGAACCAGCAGGATCACGGCGAGCGGCGCACGTCGACGCACCTGCGCAGACTCATCAGCCCGCGCCGGTTGCAGCGGTGTCAGCGCCCAGAGCCACAGGTAGAGAAGGAGCCCGGCCCCACCACAGACGGCGAGAACGATCGCGAGCGCGCGCACCCGGCGCACACGCCAGCCCAGATGTTCGGCTAGCCCGGCGCAGACTCCACCCACGAGAACATCGCGCGGGCGCGACATCCGAGGGGCTTGCGCGGCTGTGCTCATTCTTGAATCCAAGCAGACGGCGCTCGCGCGCGCTGGGTTCCTGACGGTTTTCAGGGTGCGCTCAGGGTAGCCCCTCATAGCGAAGCCGTCGCCTCCTCGGCCAGCATCGAACTATGGCAACCAAGACCACACCTCCTCCGCAGCCGACAGCGCCTTCGCCTGCCCCACACAGCAAGAACTTCTTCGATTGGATGCGCGCCCTGAACCTGCCCCGCCGCCATGGCTGGCTCGGAGGCGTCTGCGCCGGAATCGCCGAGAGAATGGGCATCGACCCGCTCATCGTGCGCGGCATTGCCGTGGTGATCGCCGTGCTCGGCGGACCGGCGATCCTCCTGTATGCGGCAGCCTGGCTGCTCCTGCCCGACAGCAACGACACGATTCACCTCGAACGGCTGATCAAGGGTGAGTTCGATGCGGCCCACATCGGCGTCGCCGCGCTCGTGGTGCTCTCGCTCTTGCCGATGGCGCAAGGATTCTGGTTCCTCGGCGCCAGCTACTGGGCCGGACCAGACTGGAGCTCGTCGATCGGACGCGCACTGTGGACCGTCGTGCTCATCACCGCGGGAGTGCTCATCACCGTGTGGCTAGCTCGGCGAGCGCGCAACTCTAGTGCAGACCCGACAGTGGTGCCAGCGACGACGGATGCTCGCCCCGATACGGTGCCGGAGCCTTCGACAGGCTCGGTCGCTGAGCTTGTGGAAGCGCCGGCCACGAACCCTTCGACAGGCTCAGGAAACGTGGGCGCCGGCACGGTCGCAGAACTTGGGGCCACGCCGCCGGTTCCGAACGATTCGGAGAATCGGTCGGCCGTGCCGGTGGGGAGCGAAGCGCCCCAGCCACCCGCGCCACTTGCGGCGGGTGCGCCCGCCGAAGACTTGGCCGCCTGGCGCGAGCAGCAATCACAGTGGAAGACCGAACATGACGCGTGGAAGCGTCAGCAGGCGGCATCCGTCAAAGAACTGCGCGACCAGCAGGCGGCCGAGCGCCACACTCGCGCGGTAGCCAACGCTGCCGCGGCGAACGAACGCAGGCGCTTGCGCCGGTTGGCAAACCCACGCGTCAGCGGCAGCCAAGTGGTGATCACCCTCGGCGCCGCATTGCTCGTGGGAGGTATTGCCGCGATCGTGAGTCAGTCCGGTACCGGATGGAGCGGATACGGCGTCACGGTGGGCCTCGCCGCGGCCACCATCACGGTTGCTCTGAGCGCGCTGATTGCCGGGCTGTTCCGTCGACGCAGCGGATTTCTTGGCTTTGTCGCTCTACTCCTGGTGACGAGCACTGTGGTGGTCTCCTTCATCCCACCGGATCGCACTCTTGCCGGGGTAAACAGCGGTGCCGCGCTCGAAAGCGGCGGGCGGTACGCCCAGCTCGTGGGTCGGTTCGATATCTATTTCTCCAACGACACATCGCTCGACACATCCAACGCTCTCGACCTGTGGCAGGGTGCTGGGAGCACCAGCATCGATTTTCCCCGAGGAACGACCGTACGGATCGAGGCCAACCTCGGTGAACCCACACTGTCGCTGAATAAATACATCAAAGCCAAAGACGACGAGTGGGATGTCGTGGCGGTGAATATTCCGCGTACCAAAGACGCAGACGGCCGCTACCGCTACACCTTCACCGTGGGGTCAGGCACGCCCACCACGACAGTGCGGATATGGCAGGGCACAGGGAGCATCACCGTAAATCAGCAGCCACCCTTGGGCGCCGCAACACCAGACTCCACCAACACCGCACCGACGAACCCCGAATCAGGAGTGAACCAGTGAGCATCTCAGATAACACACCAGCGAAGAGCACGCTCCGCACGACGGCTGCAGATCGACGAAGGGCGGCGGAAACATCCGCGGATGTCGCAGAATCCACCCAGGCAACGGCTTCCGAACCGACAGAGCCAGCGCCCGCTACCGCCGCGACCGAGCCTCTCACTGAGGCACCCCTCGGGATTCTAGACACAGATGCCGAAGACCGGCCCGCGCCGAGGGAACCCCGCCCGCGCATCCGCTGGGGTGCGATCGCGTGGGCCATTATTGTCGGCTCGATTGCGGCCCTGACCCTCTCGGTCACCCGAACAGCCGCCGGACGAGCGGACTTTGCGCTGTGGCTCGCGCAGCTCACCCCCGGCGGAATCTGGCTGATCGTGGTGCTGACCGCGGGCGGCATCCTGTTTCTTCTTGGTCTCCTCAGCGTCATCCGTCGCGCCCAGCGGGCACGGTAGCCTGTCGAGTTGCCCACTTCCGCCCTCGTTCGGCCCGATTTGGGCGCTTCGGAGGGCATAAGTGGGCAACTCGCGGAGCGCGCGGTGCGAGGTGCGACGGGACGCGGGCAGCATCAACCGGGTGGTGGATGTGAGATTCAGCCGGTGCACCACTGGCGGCAGCGGGCGCGTGGCAGCAGCATTGCATCATGACCACAAACGACCCTGCCGTGAGCGTGCGCGAGCTGCGCAAAAGCTACGGACACTTCACCGCCCTTGACGGCGTGAGCTTCGACATAGAGCGAGGGGAAACCTTCGCGCTGCTGGGGCCGAATGGCGCGGGCAAGTCCACCACAATCGAGATTCTCGAGGGCTACCGGGACCGCTCGTCCGGTGAAGCGCGGGTGCTCGGCAGCGACCCGCAGCGCGGCAGTTTGGCCTGGAAAGCAAGGCTCGGCATCGTGCTGCAGAACACCGGCGAGAGCGGCAACGTCACCGTGCGCGAGCAGCTCACCCACTTCGCGGGGTTCTACCCGAACCCACGCTCGGTCGATGAAGTGATTGCGGCCGTCGGGCTCGAGAGCAAAGACAAGACCCTCATCCGCAAGCTTTCCGGTGGCCAGCGTCGTCGAGTGGATGTCGCCCTCGGCATCATCGGACGGCCAGAGCTGCTCTTCCTGGACGAACCCACCACCGGATTCGACCCCGAGGCGCGGCACAACTTCTGGGACCTCATCCGCGTGCTCAAGAGCGAGGGAACGACCATCCTGCTCACCACGCACTACCTCGACGAGGCCGCTCAGCTCGGTGATCGAGCCGGGGTGATCGCCG